>JBJSZR010000475.1:0-1587 GCA_046090385.1 Bacteroidota bacterium | reverse complement strand
CGAACATCAATGGATTTCTGGTGGAGAGGTATCGGAGATTCGCTATGCCGTTTTCGACTTTCATCCTTACGCTTATAGGAGTTTCGCTATCGAGCAGGAAAGTCCGAGGTGGTATCGGAGCACAGCTCGGTTTGGGGATTTTCCTAAGCTTCACCTATATACTTTTCATGCAGGTATTCAACACCTTTGCAGCCAGCGGCACCATTCCCCCCATCATCGCCGTCTGGATCCCGAACTTCATTTTCGCAGGCATAGCCATATACCTGATGAAAGTGGCACCGAAATGATGAAGATTGCAGGACTTCATCGAAAACCTGCTCTAAACAATCACCTTTTTATCTAATTTCAGACCTTATTGAATCAACCATGCCATGAAGAAACTGTTACCACCCGCTCTTTTTTTCTACATCCTGTTGCCACAATTATTGTTTTCACAGATCACGCTGACACCATACTGCACAGGTTTCACAGCACCTTCCGACATACGAAACTGCGGTGATGGACGTTTGTTCATAGTCGAACAGCCTGGCAGAATTCGTATCATCGATTCGAACGGAGTATTGCAGGCTACACCCTTTCTGGACATCAGTAGTCGTGTGCTTTATGGTGGAGAACGTGGCCTGCTTGGTCTTGCATTCCCTGCGGATTACCAGGACTCCGGGTATTTTTACGTGAATTATACAGGCAGAACACAACCCGGAACAGGCCCAACTACGATATCAAGATTCCGTGTTTCTGCAACCAACCCGAACATAGCGGATCCGACCTCCGAAGAAATCCTTTTGGTCATTTACCAGCCCTATTCAAATCACAATGGCGGCTGTTTGGCTTTCAATCCTCTGAACGGTTATTTATATATCGGCACCGGCGACGGTGGCTCTCAGGGAGATCCCGGCAACCGGGCGCAAAATCCTGATTCGCTTTTAGGAAAAATGCTGCGGTTGCAGGTAACATCGGGTACGCCAGGTTATTCCATACCACCTACCAATCCATTCGCCGGAAATCCTTCGCAAGGAAGAGCAGAAGTATGGTCGATCGGTATGCGTAATCCTTGGAGGTTCAGCTTCGACCCATACACAGCCGATCTGTGGATCGGTGATGTCGGACAGAATGCGTGGGAAGAAGTCGATCTGGAATCTGGCGGAACATCAGGAGGAAAAAATTACGGATGGCGTTGCTATGAGGGAAATCACACTTACAATTCCTCAGGGTGCGCAGCGCCTTCCACATTCACTCCTGCATTCTACGAGTATGCGCACTCAGGTGGCAACTGCTCTGTTACCGGAGGTTACATCTATCGTGGTGGCAAATATGCTGACATGTACGGCAAATATTTTTTCACCGACTACTGCGTAAACCAAATGAGAACTCTCGTTAAAACAGGAAGCACCTATTCTTTTGCGAATCTGGGTGTTTTGGCAACTGGCTCATACGTTGCATTCGGCACCGATAAATGGGGAGAGCTCTATGCAGCCGATGCGGTGAATGGAAGAATCATGAAATTCACTGGCACTAATTGCAATCCGATTGCAGCCATCAATGGTGGCATAAGTGATACGATACAAATCTGTGGCTGTGCGGATGTCA
>JBJSZR010000474.1:0-4420 GCA_046090385.1 Bacteroidota bacterium | reverse complement strand
GTCAACGATGCCGTCGTTGTTTTCGAAAAATGTGTAGGTGACCTTGTCGTAAGCTGGATTAGGGAAAAGTACGAGATCCTCTTTGGTCTTCATGCAATTCAGCGCGATAACGTCCGAGTTGGTGAAGTTCAGATCGATATCCACCTGGCGAAGTCTGTAATAAACCACTCCGGAACAGGGATCCTTATCGACGAATTGATATTCATGGATCTCCGTTGTGGTGCCTGAACCAAAACCGTCCACCCTTCCTATATCTTCGAAACTTTCACCGTCATAACTGCGCTCTAACACGAAGTAGTCATTATTAGTTTCAGAAGCAGTGGTCCACTGGCAGAGGTTGCCGGAGGCCATTTGCTTGGCATCAAAGGCGACAAGCTCTACAGGAAGTGCGGTTCCGAACTGTACGGTAGCGAAGTTGCTGAATCCGGAGGTTGCTGCGTTATACTGGTAGCGTCTTGAAGCAGGTTTCGGCGGAGGAGGGTATGTGTTGTTGCAAGGACAGATGGCTTCCATTTTCCAACCGCCCACACCGGGATAAATGGTGGTGTCTTTCATGACGGTGAGTGCATCGAAGCGTCCTGCAGCTCCGGAGGTGAAGAAGTCGATATACTGTCCGCTTGCAACAAGACTGTTCGTACTCACTGAAAGTGTTACTGTGGTTGCAGTTACTGCAGTGATGGTAGCGCCTTGAGGAATTCCTAATCCAAGTACATTCATGCCGACCGACAGACCAGTCGTTGAAGTGAAATTCAGAATATTGCCTAACACAGCCTGTCCGGTACTGATCGGATAACTGGTAGAGGTACTTGCGGTGTAGTTGGTTTGAGAGCGGTTGTACAATGTGAGATTGTAGGTTCCTGTAGGTGTCGCGGTACTGGCGTTGGTGGTCCAATAGCCATGATTAAGGGCTTGTTTAAGACTCCAATCGTAATTCGCACATTCAAGTGGAGGGTAAATGCCGTTCACCAGCGGGAGATTCACTCCACCCCAGCGCAGGAATCGCATAGCTAACTGATAGGGCGCTGAAGGTGCTGCGGTGAATTCGATAGTAGCGCGCTGATAACCTGTCAGAGCTTCACCTACTGCGAATTCGTAGGTGATGGCACTGGCTGCAAAGTACCTTCGAAGCCATCCGTCAACGTAGCTGAAGGAATTACCTACCGTGGATCCGGCTGCCGCCGTATTCTGCACAACGACTTCATTGACCGCACCTGTAATGAATCGTCCGCTGGTGAGTGTCAGCACTCCGGATGTTCCGATGATCAGATTGCTGGTGCCGTTAGAGGCGAGCGTCACAGTCGACCCCGGATTGGGTTGATTGATGGTAACGTTGTTCAGCACCAGGTTGCTGCCGCTATTAGTGAAGGTTTGAGGTGTATTGCCTGCGAATTCGATTGTCGCCCCGGCCGCTCCAGCACCGGTTCCGATGATGGTCGTGTTGCCACTGGCGTTATTGAAGTTCTTGTACAAACGAAGTACCCTGTTGTTGAGGTTCAGGATACTGGTGGGGTTGGCAGTAGTGAAATCTCCGCCGACTTCCACCGTCGTATTCATGTTCACTTGTCCGCTTGCCTTATCAATTACCAGGTTGCCGAAGCGACTGGTACCTGAGAGGTTTCCTGAGATGGTTTGTGCGCCTGTGCCGACGAAACGGACGGTCGAGGTGGCGTTGGCCGTGAATGTGCCGTTGTTAATGAAGTTACCGCAGACATTCAGCGTTGCTCCGGCTTGAAGCGTCAAAGAGGCTCCCGGATTGATGATCACATCTTTCACGGTTTCTGTTCCACTGATGACAGGCTGGTTCAAGCCAGGGAGAATGTTTGCTCCAACTGCACAATCCGGATTGCCGCATCCGCCCCAATTGGCGGCTGTTGTCCAGGTGGTGTTGGATCCGCCTGACCAGTTGAGTGGATTAGCGGATACGTATTGTACTACCGGGGTATTGGAGAAGTCGAGTGTGAATCCGGCTACTGTTCCGGAGGTATTGTTGATCATCAACAGGTAGGTCTCCCCGGCAGTGACTGGTATCGGAGAAGAAATGGCTCCTTGTCCTGGTCCGCATTGCAAACATGTTCCAGAGCTTCCCATACCGGTGGCACCAGAGGTCGCAGCAGTGGCGGTTTCATAGTTACAAGCCGCTATAGCTGCAGTGTTAGCGGTAATCTGCTGACAGATGGTTCCGTTAGGTGCGCCACCGATGACGGTGTTGCCGGTAATGTTCCACAACACCCAGTCATAGTTCGCATTGGACGCTGTTGGAAGGATATCGAATACCAGGAAGCCGGTGGTATCGATATTGAAGGCAAACCAGGCCGAGTTGTTTTCTCTTGCACCTGTTGCAGGTACACAACCGTAGGCGGCGCCACCTCCACCAAGGTCACAGTAATTACCTGCGCCCACGAAGCCCGGACTTCCAAAGACCGTTTGAGGCGAGCAGATTACAGTAGCCAACGGACAGTCTTGCTGCGGAGTGGCTGGCAGAGATGCTGCGGCATCATACACCGTTATTCCGAAGGTGCCGGTCAGGTTCTGGAAACCGTCAAGCATGATGTAATAAGTTGCTCCAGGTGTCAAGCCGGTGGCAATGATCTGAGAAGCATTGGTCGGTGAACCGCATTGGCTGTAATTATCGTTACACCAGGTGCCGAATTGAATGAGCGAGAAACAGAACGATCCCTGGTAAAGTGCGATTTGCGTATTGGTCAAGGAGCCGAGGGTGGTGGTGATGTTTACAGAAGTTGAAGGTGCTGTGAACCTGTACCATACTGTATTGGCGTTACCTAGGGTAAAACAGGCAGGGTACGTGGCAGGGTCATTGGTAGCTGTCGCACAGGAGTTGTATCCGGTATATGTCACACCTGCTGTCATCTGGATGGCATTACAAGGGTCGTCGTTTGGAGGAGGACCGAGTGGACAGGGATCTGTTGCACAGATATTGAATTGGCCGGTTCCACCATTACGTCCCCAGATTCTGATGTATAACGTAGCGCCTGGTGTCAATCCGGTGAGTGAGAGATACGGCATGGTAGGGTTGGCGCTCGAGTTGTCGTCGCATCCTATTTGGGTAAACGCTGTACCTGTGGTACAATTCGCTGCCGTGTAAACAGCCATGGCCGCATCAGCAATGTTCACACTTTGAACATCGATGGTTACTTGTCCCGAAGGTGGTACTGTCACAGTGAACCAGACATCGCGCGTCATACCGGTACCAGCTACCGTAAATCCGCCACAAGTCGGATTGACCAGACCTGCCTGTTGCGATACGCTGGAGCAACTGGTGGTGTAAGGCCCATTGTAAATGCACCCTGAATTGACCGGGATGTTCAGTGCCACACAAGGATCATCATTCGGGACTGAGGTGGTACAAGCCGCCTCAACGCAGAAGTAGAAATCACCCTGACGGAACGTTCCACCGTTCCAGGGATAATGTCGAACATACAGCGTTTCACCAGGGATGAGTCCGCCAAGCGACAGGTAAGGCATCAGTCCTGGACCATTCAAATCGTCACACCCTAACTGGGTTAAGGAGAGTTGACCGGTTGATGTCGAATTCGTACAGGGAGATGTGACACGATAAACAGCCATATTGTCATCGCCTTCTGTACCTGCTTGGGTGAGGAAGTTCATGCCGGTTACACCAGGAGGAACAATGACCCGTACCCAAAGATCGTTGGACGGGTTCCAGCCGTCACTACCGAACGCGCCTCCACCCAACGGCCAGCACTGGAACGGATTCGGAATGCCGGGGAAGTTGGTGATGGTGGTAGGCGTGTAGCAACGCAATGACATGTACGTGTAATTGGAACATGCGCCGAAGGTGACCGGGAAGTTCTGGGTTATTTCACATGGATTGTCGGCTTGATAAGGGTTGGCGACCGAAAACCCGGGGTCGAACGCAGCGATCTGGAAGGCTCCATCGGTTCCTCCTGCCCATGGAAAGATTCGCAAGTAAAGTGTCTGACCACCGGTCACGTTACACAAGTTCACTTCCGGAGCAAGACCAGGACCTCCGTCGTCATTACAAGCGAACTGCGTCAATGCATTACAGGTGCCGGTGTAAACTTGAAGTACCGGGTCAGGCATCGTACCGGTAAGAGCAGTGATGGTGAGCTGGGTCGCGCCGGGAGGAACGGTCAAGGTGATCCAAATATCCTTAGCGACCGTACCCACACAAGATGCCAGTGGCGTGTTGGTGGATGTGGTGGCGCAGGTGTTCGAGAAGGTGTAGTAGGTCGGAGTAGCCCCGGGCGACCATGGAAGCACACCTGCAGAGGTGCATTCGTCAAGCGCGTTGCAGGAGGAGGTTGCACAGATCTGGAAACTGCCGTTGGAAGAGCCGTTATCAGCCCAAACACGGATGTAGTAAACTGTTCCGGGTGTTTGTCCGGTCAGCGAAATGGTAGGGAAGGGTGCTCCCGCA
>JBJSZR010000473.1:0-3444 GCA_046090385.1 Bacteroidota bacterium | reverse complement strand
GCCATCGGAACAGGCAACGTGACATTCTATTTTGCCGGTAACGCAGTCAATGCTAACGGAGCCACGACAGGTGATTATGTCTACACCGGTTCTGTGGTGCTCACAGAGGCTCCCTGCAATACACCTGCTACACCATCCTCCATAACAGGAAATACCTCCTATTGCTTAGGAACGACCGGAGTGCTTTCTGTAGTGCCGGATCCTGCTGCAACCAGTTACACATGGTCATTGCCTGGAGGGTGGAGCGGCTCCTCGACAACGAATACCATATCCTTCATTGCAGGTGCCAATACCGGAACGATTACGGTAACTGCCAATAACGCTTGTGGAAACAGCCCTGCTCAATCCGTCTCTGTGACCTCTTACAATGTAACAGCTTCCGTCTCTACATCGAATAATTCGTGTGCAGG
Source organism: Bacteroidota bacterium (assembly GCA_046090385.1). Classification (GTDB taxonomy): domain Bacteria; phylum Bacteroidota; class Bacteroidia; order AKYH767-A; family 2013-40CM-41-45; genus Pollutiaquabacter. The sequence goes on along the minus strand of JBJSZR010000473.1, from coordinate 3,034 downwards.
TGCATCATCCGGTACTGCACAAATCAATCCAAGCGGAGGTGCATCACCTTATTCCTACCAATGGTCGCCTGGCGTTTCAACCACTTCTTCTGCTTCTGGATTGTTTTCGGGCAGTTATTCAGTGACCGTGACCGATGGGAATGGTTGTACTGCCTTACAATCATTTTCAATAACGGAACCATCTGCAATTGTTGTTCAGGCGGGAGCCTCACAAAATGCATGCGAGGGTTCCGTCGTAACGTTAGGGGGCACGCCGATTGCCTCCGGCGGTGTTCTGCCATATACCTATCTGTGGAATGACGGATCAGGTCTTACTTACACGTCCGCCAGTCCGACTATTACTGTAAATAACAGCACTACCTGGAATCTGACCGTAACGGATGCGAACGGTTGTGTATCCAGTGGTTCCACAACGGTAATCGAGGATCCTTTGCCAGCGCAACCGGTAATTCTCTTCGTTAATGATTCACTTGTAACTTCCTCGTCAGGATTATTGCAGTGGTATTTGAATGGAGCTCTTTTGTCCGGTTCTTCAGCATCATCGATCATGCCTTCAGTGAATGGTGATTATACCGTCTCTGTTACTGATCCGGCAACCGGATGCTCATCCACATCGGACCCTTTCAATTATATTTCTACCGGAATCGGATCGGTTTTATCAGCCGACATGTTCGTTTACCCCAATCCTGCAAGCGATCGTTTTTTAATCACCACAGCAATCGGCAATCAGCCTGTCACATATCGTGTATTCGATTTCACGGGTGCATTGGTAATTTCAGGATCTTTCAGTACTCCGACTGAAACCTTGGACATTTCAGCACTTCCAGCCGGGATCTATACGGTTTGTATCAAAAACGGATCGAATTTAGGGCAGGAACGGTTGATGATCGTTCGGTGATGGATGAGCAGATTTGAAAGTCAATGACATAGCAGATTGTTGCCAGATCAACGGACATTGGCAGGTAGTGGAATATTGACCGTTTACTTAATTACTATTGAATCTACCCCGGATGAATTATCCGGGTTAGGTTTTAGTGGTTGCCTACTTTTTTGGCGTCCTGGAATGAGTGTGTATGATTCTTACGGCATTAGCATAATGTGTGTAAAAGATTGACATGATGTTCACATAAATCGAACCTGAAGTCTACTACTGCAGCGGACTTCAGCGTTTTTAGGGAGATTTAACATGCATGGCAGTCGGTTAACATTGCAATACTTTTCCGTTTCAAATCGGTTCACGTTTCGTTAATGTAAAAATAAGTTTAGCATAGGGAACACTTCAACTGATAAATGGATTTTCGTTTCCGTAAATGAAGGAAACCCAACAAACACACAAACATGATTGTAAACCATTATCGATTAGGTGTTATCACCTAATTTATTTTTTAAAGGCGATTAATAAAAGGATTCCTTGGACTTTGTGGCATCTTTTTCCCAACTTGGAAAATAAATCGGTGTAATTGATCAGGTAATGCTGTGCTAATATTGTTAACAGCTGTTGAAAAAAAACATCGCCACTCGCATTGAAATGAAGCCGTTTCGCCAAAAAACGCTGGTTTTCTATTTGCTTCTTTACTAAAATCACGCGCTGTATCAGTTTTGCTTACCAAGACACCAAACACACAAACCATAAAACATGAACACAACTATTACCCAAAACGTCTGGAGATTGATGGGAATCTTTCTCTTGGTACTGCTTTTTCAGAATCAAACGGTGCAAGGTGCTGCGACCGTGAACATGTACACAGACCAGTGTGCATCGGGCTCGAACTATTTTGAATTCCGCCTGATGATCACCAATACCAGTACCGCTGGTGAGACATTGTATATTCAGGCACCCGGGACATGGCGTATTAATCACGGCGCGGCAATTGTTCCCTCTGGAACCAATACATATTCCTTGACTTACATAGCAAATTCTGCAGACCCCTCGTTGGCTCCGCTTTTTGCCACACTGGGTACTACTTATAATACATCATACACCGCATCAAGTCGCTTGATGCAGGCTACCTTTTCTACATCTGTTTTGGGTAATTCAGCAGCCGCAACAAATGCTCCCCTATTACCAGGGAACTCCATGAGTGCAGGTAAATTCCGCCTTACTATTACAAATACCAATTTCGTTTCTGGAGCGACCGCATCTTGTACGTGGGTGACTACCTCTGGTATCGTGGCTTACATCAACACGAATACTTCAGCCACCGCAATGAATACCACTACATTCCGGACACTCGGTACATTGTGTTCTTCCACTATACCAGCAGGTGCATGTACTGTTTCTGCCACTGCCACAGGCACTGCTCCTTCTTGTTTTGGCAGATCTGATGGCTCGGCAACGGTAACAGCTACAGGATCATCACCATTTACTTACCTATGGAGTAATGGTGCTACCACCTCCACAGCATCAGGTCTTTCTGCAGGATCATATACAGTAACCGTAACGGGTACAGGCGGATGTACAACCACCGCTTCGGCTACCGTGAACGCCGGCACACAACCGCAACAACCAACGTTAGCATGTTACCAAACAGCCACATTTAACAGCACTACTTGTCAATGGGATGTGACTGGCACCCAACCACAGCAGCCTACTTTAGCATGCTATCAGTCAGCTACCTTCAATAATACGACCTGCGAATGGGACGTAACAGGTACACAACCTTCCGCTCCAACAAATCTCTCTTGCTGGCAAACGGCTACGTTCAATAACACTACTTGTCAGTGGGATGTGACTGGCACCCAACCGCAGCAGCCTACGTTAGCATGCTATCAGTCAGCTACCTTCAATAATACGACCTGCCAATGGGACGTAACAGGTACACAACCGACCGCTCCAACAAATCTCGCTTGCTGGCAAACGGCTACCTTCAATAACGCCACTTGTCAGTGGGACGTGACCGGCACACAACCACAGCAGCCTACGATCGCTTGTTATGAGACCGCAACCTTCAACGGTACGACTTGTCAGTGGGACGTTACAGGCACCCAGCCACAACAGCCTACGATCGCTTGTTATGAGACCGCAACCTTCAAC
>JBJSZR010000472.1:0-1177 GCA_046090385.1 Bacteroidota bacterium | reverse complement strand
AGGACAGGCTTGACGGCTATCTTCAATGCCGAGGAACGCTTACCTGCTTTATACAATGATTCAGCTGAAATAGCCGAGAACTTCTCGATCTGTCGATCGTGTTCCTCTACGGAGTAATAACTGTAGTGCAACAAATCACCAGGAATGTGAGCAACCCTGGCTTCACTGCCAGGAATCAGGCGATCATGAGGATTCACTCCTCCCCAAGTGGCAGCACCTTGCCGTATCAGACGTAATTTACGGTCAGGATACCAACCACCGTGTCTGACCCAATGACCACAGTAATTCGTCAAGCGGTTGAATGAGTAACAATCAGCTGAAAAATCCTCTTTTACTTTAAGGATGGATGCACGAAGTTCATCGGAGAGCGCCTCGTCGGCATCGAGTGATAGCAAGACTGGATGTTCCGCCAATTCGAGAGCGAAGTTTTTCTGTTGTATGTAGCCTTCGAAAGCATGAGGTATGAACTTCGCACCTTTCGTTTTGCAGATCTCTTCGGTCTTGTCTTTTGAAAACGAATCCACAACTATGATTTCGTCGGCAACTCCTTTTAGTGAATCGATACATCTACCGATGTTCCTTTCCTCGTTGAAGGTGATTATTACGGCCGAAAGGCGAATCATTGGTATTGAGGGGACAGATACTTACGAAGCAAAGGTAACGATTCCATGGCGGGTGAATTATCGTAATAACGGCGGAGTGCGTACCTTGTAAGCGGCATGAAAACAGATGCGCTTTACCAGTCCTTGCGAGGCGGAGATATTCCCGCATTAGCCCGAGCATTGACCATCGTCGAAAACGAGCTGGAAGGCTCTGAAAAATTACTCACCGGGCTACAACCTCGCCAGGATGTGCCTGTGATCGGACTGACTGGTCCTCCGGGGGCAGGTAAAAGCACTCTGATAAATGCGCTGATTCGCGAGCATACGGCCACCGGAAAAAGACTTGCGATATTGGCTGTTGATCCCACTTCGCCTTTCAACTACGGATCCCTTTTGGGAGACCGTTTGCGAATGGCGGAGCACTTTACGAATCCTTCGGTTTTCATACGTTCGGTTGCGACACGCGGTTCGTTGGGGGGGTTGAGCGAAAAAGTAATCGAATTGATAGACGTTCTTCGCAGCGCTCCATTCGATCTGATACTTGTAGAAACTGTTGGGGTAGGACAATCCGAGGT
>JBJSZR010000471.1:0-7582 GCA_046090385.1 Bacteroidota bacterium | reverse complement strand
TTCTTCTTGGCAAGACGGTCAAGCATGGAGGCCAATCCGGGAAGGGACTTGGAAGCTTCGGATTTGTCCGTGATGGCGAAGAAAGCACGCAATGCATTACGCATCGTCTTAGCCTGGTACCGGTTACGAAGGCGCTTGGTTTCGCTGTTACGGATGCGCTTAAGGGAAGATTTGTGATTTGCCATGGTATTCTATTCCTTGATTTTATTCTTTTTTGGCGGTTTTTAGTCTTTTTTACCCCAATTTTAGTCTTTTTTACCCCAAAAGGGATGCAAATATAAGGTTGTGCCTTCAAATAAACAAGGCCCTCATACCTTGAAGTAACCGGATAGTTTGCCTTGTTTTTTGGTGTCAGTATCGCTTTGATTTCACCACGCATGTTCCTTTTCTAACTTTGTGCAACATGTCAACTGTAATAGGACCTAACGCTACCATCGCTGTAGCAGGCGCCGGAACTATGGGCGCCGGAATAGCACTCGTTGCTGCCCAGGCTGGACATCCCGTGATTCTTTTCGATAGTTCCAGCAAAGCACTGGAAAAGGCCAGGAAATCACATGAGATTCATTTTTCCAAATTCATCGAGAAGGGAAAAATCACATCCGATAAGGCTGCAATGGTACTTGGGAGATTGCAGTACGTTGAGTCTCTGGTGGACATATCCTCAGCGGGATTGGTCATAGAGGCGGTGATAGAAGACTTATCGGTCAAGCAGGACCTGTTTCGTCGGCTGGAAAAAATTATCGCCCACGACACCATACTTGCTTCAAACACGTCGTCTCTCAGCATCACTTCCATAGCGGCGGCTTGTAGCCAGCCGGGTCGTTGCTTGGGGATTCATTTCTTCAATCCTGCAACGCTGATGCCTTTGGTGGAAATTATTCCTGGTTTACAGGCATCATTTCAGACTACTGAGGCTGTTGTCAAACTAATCACTGCATGGGGAAAGACGACAGTACTCGCGAAAGATACCCCGGGGTTCATCGTGAATCGGGTCGCCAGACCTTTTTATGGCGAGGCCATCCGGATCTACGAAGAGCAATGGCTCGACCTGCCGTACGGAATCAAAGGGATGGCAACCATCGATTGGGCCTTGCGTGAACATGGTGGTTTCCGGATGGGTGCTTTTGAACTCATGGACCTGATAGGCAATGATATCAACTACACCGTAACAGAAACAGTTTGGAAGCAATCCTATCACGATCCAAGGTATAAGCCAAGTCTTACTCAGAAGCGTATGGTTGAAGCCGGTCGGCTCGGTAGAAAAACAGAACTCGGCTATTACGATTATTCGGTCGAAACTCACAAGGTAACTCCGGACACTGATCCTGTTCGAGGAGCAAAGATTATGCGCCGCATTCTTTCCATGCTCATCAACGAAGCTGCGGATGCGCTTTACTACCAGGTCGCATCAGCCGAAGATATCGACCTTGCGATGACCAATGGTGTCAATTATCCCAAGGGTTTGTTGCAGTGGTGTGATGAGATCGGAGCGGATGAGATCGTAAGGGAACTGGATGGATTGCACAATGAGTATCATGAAGAACGTTACCGATGCAGTGTGCTGTTGCGCAAATTCGCTCGAGAGGGTTTACGTTTCAGGAGTTAATTTATCAATAATTAAGATCATCATGGAGAAGAGTCTGGCTGAGCGTGTCGTTGACCGTATGTATGACCAAGACTGGTTCAGTAAGTGGCTGGGTATTGAGCGGTTGGAAGTGAAGCCAGGACGTTGTGTATTGCGCATGGTCATCCGTCATGAGATGTTGAATGGTTTTTCGATTGCTCATGGAGGTGTAGCCTATTCTCTTGCCGACAGCGCACTTGCATTCGCTTCCAACGGACATGGCCGTAAAGCCGTATCTGTAGAAACTTCCATATCACATACCGTCGCACTTCGTGAGGGAGATGAGATCACTGCGACTGCTGAAGAAGTTTCACTCACTGAAAAAATCGCCGTGTACAGTATAACGATTGTCAATCAGAATGCGCAAAAAGTCGCGCTATTCAAGGGAACGGTTTATCGTACATCGAAGACCTGGGAGGTTTGATAAAAAATAAAAATCATGAAGCAAGCATTCATAATCGATACTGTCAGGACTCCCATAGGGAATTTCGCCGGTTCATTGGCAGGCATCCGTACCGACGATCTGGCAGTCATCGTTCTGCGTGAACTGATTCGAAGGAATCCTTCGTTCGATCCTTCTCTCATAGGTGATGTGATTCTCGGCTGTGCGAACCAGGCCGGTGAAGATAATCGCAACGTTGCGCGTATGGCCGGCCTCATGGCTGGATTGCCCATAAACGTTCCGGGAGAAACAATCAACCGATTATGCGCCTCAGGATTATCAGCCGCCGTAAATGCGGCCAGAATGATACAGGTTGGTGATGCTGATTTCGTGATTGCCGGAGGAGTCGAAAACATGACCCGCGGTCCTTGGGTGATGTCGAAGACTTCCACTCCCTACGGAAGGGATGCGCAACTGTTCGACTCATCCTTTGGTTGGCGTTTCGCTAATCCGATGATGAAGGAGAAATTCGGAACGGATGCAATGGGGGAGACTGCTGAGAATCTGGCTGAACGTGATTCCATTTCCCGTGCCGATCAGGATCGTTTCGCTTTGAACAGTCAGTTGAAGGCTACAGCAGCCAGGGCCCGAGGTCGATTTGTAAAAGAGATTGTTCCTGTAATGTTGCCACAGAAAAAAGGTGACCCGAAGCCTTTCGAAGATGATGAATTCATCAAACCTGATACGTCCATCGAAATACTTTCCAAACTGAAGGCATCATTCCGAAAGGAGGGCACCGTCACAGCAGGAAATGCATCAGGTCTCAATGATGGTGCAGCAGCATTGCTGATCGCCTCCGAAGATGGTGTACGGTCTACAGGTCTGAAACCGCTTGCACGGATAGTTGCCTCTATGGCGGTTGGTGTGGAGCCTCGTATCATGGGAATCGGTCCGGTAGAGGCATCTAATCGTGCTTTAGCCAAAGCCGGTCTTGCCTGGAGCGATATTGATATTATCGAACTCAATGAAGCGTTTGCAGCTCAATCGCTCGCTTGTATACGCGCCTGGGGTTTGGCTGATGATGATCCTCGCATCAATCCGAACGGCGGAGCAATCGCTTTGGGTCATCCGCTCGGAATGTCAGGCGCACGGATTCTTGGGTCTGCCGCTATCGAGTTACATGAACAGGGTAAAAGATTTGCCTTGGTGACCATGTGCATCGGACTCGGTCAAGGTTTCGCGGTCGTGATTGAAAAGGCTTGAATCAGTAATAATCCATCTGCATGTTCTACTCTTTCAATGGTTTCATACCGGTCGTAAATCCCTCTGCTTTCGTCCATGAATCAGCTGTTGTGATCGGCGACGTGATAATCGGTAAGGATGTCTATATCGGCCCCGGGGCTGCCATTCGTGGCGATTGGGGACGGATAGTCATAGAGGACGGATGTAATATCCAGGAGAATTGCATCGTGCACATGTTTCCCGGAATAACGGTTTGGTTGCACGAAGGTGCACATATAGGTCATGGCGCAGTCATTCACGGCTCTTCCATCGGAAAAAACAGTTTGGTAGGTATGAATGCGGTCGTAATGGATAATGTCAAAATAGGTGAGGGTTGTATCATTGGTGCATTGGCATTCGTTGCTGAGGGCACTGAAATACCTGACCGTAAGATCGCTGTAGGGAATCCTGCAAAAGTGATCAAAGATGTGTCCGATGAAATGCTCGCATGGAAAACGGAGGGTACTCTACTATATCAAAGGTTGCCAGCTGAACTGCGCGCTACAATGAGAGCATGCGAGCCGTTACATGAAATCGATTCCGGCAGGCCCGTTCACTCCGCCGATTACCTGAATTGGAAAAAGACCAAAGACGCCTGATTCCAGCGGGCTCTGCTGGTTTTCATTTCAACCCGTCTCTAACCACTTGTTTCCATTCGCTTTCAAATTTCCACACTGAACTTTCAACATTTAACTTGAACCATGTGCGGTCGCTACGTCATTGTCTCCAGTATAGAAACCATCGAAAAGAGGTTCAATGTGACGGCCGATAATGCCGTGATCGGCCTGAAGCCGAATTACAACCTCGGTCCGGGTACTTTGGCTCCCGTAATTACAAATACGGAGCCGAATAAGTTGCAACTGTTCACGTTCGGGCTTTGTCCTTCATGGTCAAAAAAGAGGATGTACCTGTTCAATGCGCGAGCTGAAGGGGATGGTAATCCGGAAAACAGTCCTGATTACAAAGGCGGTAAAGGAATCATCAGCAAACCTTCATTCAGAAAACCAATCAGATCACAGCGCTGCCTGGTGATTGCCGATGCATTCATAGAAGGCACCAAGGACGAAGGTCTCGAAAAGCCATTTGTCGTTTATTTACGAAGCGGTCGCCCGTTTTCAATGGCTGGTATTTGGGATACCTGGATCCATCCTGAAAACGGAGAACATGTCAATTCCTTTGCGATTATCACTGCACCGCCAAACAGTTTGTTGCGAAAAATACCGCATCATCGTTCACCGGTTGTTCTTCGAAGGTCTGATGAAGCACGTTGGTTGCGTGCTGAGCATTTGAACGAAGTCACTGAATTGTTAGAGCCTTATCCTGCAGAAGATATGAATGCGTATCCGATTTCACCGCTTATCAAGAATCCCAGGAGTAATGCCCGTGAATTACTCGAACCTGTCGGTGAAAGATTGTTGACGGAAACAACAGCCGTTGTCAAAGACCGGTTGGGACTGCAAGGTATGGGGGATAAAAGCTGAATTGAAAAGCAAACCTCCTTCAAAGCTGAAGTGCTGCTTTTATACTCTTGCTGGAGTATTTACTTTTGTCCTCCGCCTTTTGAATTAATATTCAAGCTTTTTGCTCATCGCCTCCGCTACTTTTTCAGCATTCGGTATCATGGCAGCCTCTAAGGTGGAGTTCAACGGTACCGCAGGCAGATTCTCTGAGCCGATAATACCGACAGGAGCATCCAGATCTTCAAAGCATTTATCAGAAACAACCCCGGCTAATGCCTGAGCAAATGAATTGCCGGCGGGTTCTTCTGTTACGATCAGACATCGCCCATGTTTTCTTGCACTGGCGAGGATGGCTGATTCATCCAAGGGATTCAAGGTGCGGAGGTCGATGATTTCTATGCGACCGGGAAATCTTTTAGCCGCATTCACTGACCAGTAAACTCCCATGCCGTAAGTTATTACTGACAGGGTGGTTGATTTACCAGGTTCAACTGCCATTACAGTTCTGGATTTTCCAAATGGGATGATATAATCCTCATCAGGCTCCACGGTTCGCGCTTCTTCGGTGCCTTTTATCTTTGACCAGTAAAGTCCTTTGTGTTCAAGAATGACAACAGGATTAGGATCATAATAAGCCGATTTGATAAGCCCTTTCAAATCAGCGCCGGTAGAAGGGTAGGCGATTTTTATTCCTCGGATGTTCGTCAGTACACTTTCTACGCTCGAGGAATGGTAGGGGCCACCACTTCCGTACGCTCCTATAGGAACTCGGATGATGCAGGATACAGGCCACTTACCGTTCGTAAGATAACATGAGCGACTTACTTCGGTAAAAAGCTGATTAAGTCCAGGCCAGATATAGTCAGCAAACTGCACCTCGACAATGGGCTTCAATCCGGTTGCACTCATGCCCACTGTGCTTCCTATGATGAACGCTTCCTGAATGGGAGTATTGAAAACACGATCCTCACCGAATTTTTCTGCCAGAGTAGCTGCCTCACGGAATACGCCTCCAAGTCGACCTCCCACATCTTGGCCATATAACAGGCATTCCTTATGCTTAGCCATCAATTCCTGTACTGCAAACAATGCGCAGTCGACCATCACGGTTTTTTCTTTTCCGGCAGGCTCCCGTTGACCCTTTTCCTCCGTCACACTGGTAGGAGCGAAGTCGTGGGTGAAGAGATCTTCAGGTCGGGGGTCTTCCGATTTATAAGCACGTTCGAAATCGCTGCTTACGAAAGTAACAGCCTCTTCTCTAATGCGGTCAAGCTCCGAGTCACTGAAACCGTTTTCTGAAAGTTGCTTTCGGAATCGAGGGAAGGGGTCGCGGGAGGCATGTTCATCCAGGTCATCCCGATACCATTCTCTTCTTACACCCGAAGTATGATGTCCCAGTAAAGGCACTTTTGCATGAAGCAAAAATGGCCTTCGTTCTTCACGGATGGTTTCCAGTATGTCATGAAGCGCATGGTAACATGCGAAGAAATCTGTTCCGTCAACCTTACGGACCTCCAAACCCTTGAATCCTTTCGCATACTCATCGGCATCCATGGCTCGTATCTCTTCTGCACTTGCTGAGATATCCCATTCATTGTCCTGGATGAAGTAGAGAATAGGCATCTGCTTCAAAACGGCCATCTGAAAAGCTTCGGCAACTTCCCCTTCAGTTACAGAGCCATCGCCCAACGAACAAACCACGACAGGAGCTTCACCTTTTGCGTGTTTGTCCATCCCTGTCCGTTCTCTGTATTGGACCCCCATCGCTATACCTGTAGTGGGTATCGCTTGCATGCCCGTCGCCGATGACTGATGTGGAATTTTCGGCATATCATCCCGCCTAAGACTTGGATGGCAATAATAGGTGCGCCCACCTGAAAATGGATCGTCACGTTTGGCCATCAACTGCAACATCAGCTCGAAGGGTTGTATGCCGATGCCCAATAAGATGGAATCGTCCCGGTAATAAGCGGATAGGAAATCTTGTGGCTTGAGCTGTAGTCCTAGCGCAAGTTGCAAGGCTTCGTGACCACGCGAGGTAGCATGAACATATTTCTGGGTTATTTGTGCCTTCTCTTCGAAAAGGTCCGACATCGCCCGGGCTTTGCACATAAGCTCCCAAGCTCTCCGAAGGAGGTTCTTATCAAGCTTAGAACCGATATTTTTCTTCTCCGTCAACATGCCGTGAAATTACGCTTTCACAGCCGAAGTATCAACCGATTCGAAGGCTACGCATGGATACCGATCCCATTACAGTTTCCTCCGAAAAGAAGGAGTGGACTTCATTGCTTCCTTGTAAAGCGATGGAATAAAGCAATGGCAGATAGTGTTCATTCGTTGGAATAGCCAGTCTGGCTGCGACTCCTAACTTCTCATAGTCGATCAAAGCGTCGTGATCGTGCGAATCAATCAATCGTTTCGACAATTCATCGAATTCAATGGCCCAGGGATACGCACTTCCATGCCAGTCGACCATACCAAGGTTATGTACGATATTCCCGCTTCCTACAATCAGTACGCCTTTGCTTCGTAGTATTTTCAATTCTGTTGCCAACTCATAATGCCATCGGGGTGGTTTTGTAAAATCAATGGAAAGCTGGTAAACCGGCAAGTCTGCATTCGGAAACATTTGAGCCAGAACGGACCACGTACCATGATCCAATCCCCAATCATGATCCAGTCCCACGGTGGTTTTTGATATTAGTCTTGATGTTTCTTTGGCTAACTCAGGAGTTCCAAGGGCTGGATATTGTTTTTCAAAAAGAGCAGCAGGGAAGCCACCAAAGTCCTGGATTGTTTTGGGACGCTCCATCGCCGTTACGAAAGTTCCTTTGG
>JBJSZR010000470.1:0-1998 GCA_046090385.1 Bacteroidota bacterium | reverse complement strand
CTATTTGAAAGAACTGGAATACCCGATCCTGGTAGGACTTTCCCGAAAGTCGATGGTCAATAAAGTGATCGGCACCCTGCCTGAAAGTGCACTGAACGGCACTACGGTACTGAATACGATCGCTCTCGAAAATGGCGCAAGCGTTTTGCGGGTTCACGACGTGAAAGAAGCGACCCAAGCCGTAAAACTTGTTCATTTTTACCAGCATGTCCGTGAAAAAAGTATGTGATTGCGTGTCGAGACGCTTCAAACTTTGACGAAATTCGGGACGGATGGATTTGTTTCACATCGGCTTTCTTACCGTTCGGCTTATCGATATCATCGATATCCTGCTGGTCACTTTTTTACTTTACAGACTCTACCACCTTCTACGTGGAGGCGTAGCCATCAATATCTTTATCGGCCTGCTCACTGTTTACGCGCTCTACTGGATTTGTGTCAAGGTGCTTAACATGGAACTCCTTGGCACTTTGTTAGGTCAGTTCATCAACCTGGGATTCATAGCGCTGATTATCGTATTCCAACAAGAGGTACGAAGATTCCTGATAGTGCTGGGCACCAATAATATACTGACGCGAAGTCAGCTTACGAAAAAACTGTTCCCATGGAACTGGACCTCGAAAGGAATCCGCCAGCTTGATATCGGCTCCATTGTAAAAGCCTGCAGGCAGATGTCGAAGGATAAAACAGGCGCAATCATTGTTCTGGCTAAGTCGTCTGAATTAAAGTATTATACAAGCACCGGCGATGTGATGAACGCTGCTATTTCACAACGTCTCATTGAAAGCATCTTTTTCAAAAACTCCCCTATGCACGATGGCGCCATAATCATTGTAAATAACCGGATCAAAGCAGCACGTTGTGTTTTACCGGTGACTGAAAATGTGGACCTGCCGGCCCATCTGGGCATGCGTCACAGGGCTGCCATCGGAATCACGGAACAGAGCGATGCCATTGCTGTAGCAGTTTCGGAAGAGACCGGAGAAATATCATGCTCCAAGGAAGGAGAAATACGATTGAACATTTCGGTAGAAGAGCTCGAACGCATGCTGGCCGAAGAGTTCACCGTTTGACGGCAGACGCTTTTTCAATTGAATCAGCCTTCTGCTGGAACATGCGGACCAAATCCTCATCACTCATTCCTGAGTTGATCTGATCCAGCGATGCTTTTGCAGATGGTGAAAGCTGATGCTCAGGGTATTTCTGCAGAAACGCATGATACATTTCAGCAGCCAATTTCTTATCGCCTATGCGCTGATCAATTACGAACGCCTGCATGAAAAAGGCGGCAGGTGCTTTAGTATGAGCAGGATGTGCGATCAAGAGGGTATCATAGCAGCGCAAAGAGAGCGTAAAATCCCCGATACCCTGAGCAAGATCACCGGCTCTGAACAAGAATTCAGCAGCTAAGGAATCCTCGGGAAACCGGGATGAAAAATCCATATACTTCGCACAAAGTGAAGCCGCCTTCTGCGAGTCAGCCACCAACGTATTGCCATTCATCAACTCCTTTTCAAGTTTGAGTATGGAATCGCGTTGCTCGGTTGCAGAAGGTTTGCAAGAGGAGAATAGGGCTGCAACCGAAAGAAGGATCAAAGGTTTGATACGTGACATGAAATTGAGTGAGATCATTTTTTTATCGGGAATTTCATCTTGTACTCTACGCTGACCTTGCCTTTGGATATTTCATCCAGCCGCTTTTGAAGCAGCCTTCTTCGAAGTGGCGATATATGATCTATGAACAGCACGCCTTGTATATGGTCGTATTCGTGTTGAATTATCCGTGCGGCGACTCCACTGTATGTTTCCTTTTTAAGATTCCAGTCGCGATCGTAATATTCAATATGGATTACTTCCTTCCGCGCCACATCTTCACGAACACGAGGTATGCTTAGACATCCTTCGTTGAATTTCCAAAGCTCGCCTTCTTCATTTCGGATGACTGCATTTATGAATGCCCCTTTGAGACCGGCAGCTTCCTCGTCCTCATCCTCGAAA
>JBJSZR010000469.1:0-5675 GCA_046090385.1 Bacteroidota bacterium | reverse complement strand
CAACGAAGATGCAGGCAAATCCTATGATGCATATGCCACTGCGCTTCTTTTGCAACGGGCGGCAAAAACCGATGGGGCATGGAGTGCCGCTTACCGCAATTACTGGACACTTCCTCAAAATCGTTATTTCACAAATCTTCGTGCACTTCCGGGTTATCCCAACCCTGCCGATTATCCAAACGACTATCCTGCATACCTCGCAGCCATCAACCCTTTCCTCCTGAACAATTATTATGATACGCTGATGCTGTATCATTCCAATTCAAGGACCTACGCTGATAATTCACTGGATATCTTCAATCCTCAGTTTGTTCCGTTCTTTCAGCCGGGCACAGCGCGTTTTGATTCGGCCTTCAATTCCATCACTACACGCAAATCGTTTTCGGAAGGAGGCTCCAGGTTCTTCGACCGTTCAGCCTTGTATCATGTACAGGGTGAATATCAATTCAAAGCAAAGGATTTCTTCAGTGGCAGGGTAGGCGGGAATTATAGGTTGTACAGACCTAACTCGGATGGTACCATTTTCAGTGATACGTCCGGCACGACCATAACAAACAGTGAATTCGGCATCTACGCAGGCGCTGACCGGAAAATTCTGGATGATAAGGTCATGTTGAGTCTTACCTGTCGCCTCGACAAGAACCAGAAGTTCGATTACCTGGTTTCGCCAGCCGTTTCGGTGGTATCTACTCCGAATGAAAAGCAGGTCATTCGCCTGTCGTTTTCATCAGCGATCAGGAATCCTACGTTGACCGACCAATATCTTTACTATAATGTCGGAAGAGCAAAGCTGGTAGGCAATACCACAGGATTCGATTCCTTGTTGACAACGGAATCGGTGCGTGCATTTCTGGACAATTTCAATCAGCCTTCTTATCTCGAATATTTCAATGTGGATCCGGTACGCCCGGAGAAGGTCAAGACATTGGAGATCGGTTATCGTGCCACCCTTTTTGACAGGCTTTACATGGATGTGAATGCATATTACAGTATCTATCGCGACTTCATAGGCTACCGTATCGGGGTTGATGCTGATGTGACCAGTTCATTCGGAGCATACTATCTTTTCTTGAACAATGTTTTCCGTATGGCGAGCAACGCACAGGATATCGTCAGCACTCAAGGGGCTTCCATCGGCTTGAATTATTATATCGGCAAGTATTTTGCCGCCAATGGTAATTACTCTTTCAATCAGCTGGACAAGCGTGGCTCGGATGATCCACTCATTCCCGCTTTCAATACTCCTTTGCATAAATTCAACCTGGGCTTCAGTGGTCGTGATATAGAAGGACAGTTGTTCGGGAAGCTGAAGTTGTCTGGCTTTGGATTCAATGTGAACTTCAAATGGGTCGATGGATTCGTTTTCGAAGGTTCGCCACAGTTCACGGGTGAAATTCCTGATTACGGACTCTTGGATCTCCAGATTTCCAAAAAGATTCCCAAAATCAATTCCATCTTCAAAGCAGGTTGTACCAATTTGACCAATAATCTCCACTACGAAGTGTTCGGAGGACCGCTGATCGGTCGTTTGGCCTATTTTTCAGTCCTTGTGGAGTTGAATAATTGATGGAATAAGGATTCCGATTGTTGTTTTGATTGTCTGTTATTTAGTTAGTTTTACGACAGAAAACTGAAACAACATGAGAAAAACATTACCCGTATTATTTGTGGTGGCATTGCTTGCTTCTCTTTCTGGAGAGGCAATCGCACAACGTTACAACAGTGAGGTATTCACTGACGTACAGATCACACCTAGTGTCCGCTACGGACAAAACAAGGAGTTGCTGACTGGCGCCCCTGTCATGAAGAACCTTACGATGGACGTGTACGAGCCATTCGGAGATGCACAGGCTGTCCGTCCACTGATCATTTACCTTCATACCGGAAGCTTCCTGCCTCCTGTCATCAACTCTAATCCTACCGGCAGTCGTTTCGACAGTACAGCAGTGGAAATGTGCAAGCGCTTCGCACGTCGTGGTTACGTTGCAGCAGCCATGTCTTACCGTTTAGGATGGAATCCGGTCAGTGCCGACCAGGATGTACGTACCGGCTCCTTGCTCCAGGCAGTTTATCGCGCCATGCAGGATGCAAAAGCCTGCGTGCGTTACTTCTATGAGGAAGCTGCAGTGAACGGAAACCCTTTCCGTGTGGATACCAATAATATCATCCTTGGAGGTCAGGGCACAGGCGGTTATATCGCTATGGCATACGCAACTGTTGATCAGTTGTCAGAAATCAGTCTGCCAAAATTCCTGTCCAATACTTCCAATCCCAGCTATGGTTTTTTTGCCGGCCAATCTTATGTCATTCCTCAGATCTGGGGTGATTTCGACGGATACGGCGGTGACACAACGCTGAACTATCCTTTCAACCACGTCGGTTACAGCAATCGCATCAATTTCGTTTTCAACATGGGCGGAGCTCTTGGTGACAGTTCATGGTTGGAACAGGGCGATGTTCCAATGGTAGCATTCCATGTGATCGGCGATCCATTCGCACCTATTGGGAATGGTCCGGTATATGTCCCTACACAGCCGCCACAATATGTGGTTGATGTAAGTGGCAGCAGTGTTGTGGTGGCACGTTCAAACGCATTTGGGAACAACAACTGTTTCAATTCAGCAGGCTTCACGGATGTGTACACGCAACGTGCAAATACCTTGAATAACGGTGAGGACGGAATGTTCCCTTTCCAGACTTCAACGTTGATTCAATCCGGTCCGTGGGAGTGGTATGATTCCACTGCTTTGGTCGGTTTTGCACAATTCATCGGACAACCTGCAGCTGCTGGAACTCAGGCCTACTTGAACGGAAAGGCAACCAATCCTGACATGTCCAAAGCCAAAGCCATGGCGTATATCGATACCATTCAGGGGTATCTGAATCCTCGCATCGTTCAATGTCTTGGACTAAATACCGGAATCAATGATTGGGATGCGGTTGCAAAAGCAATCAGTGTTTATCCTAACCCTACAGCGGGTGAATTCAACGTTGATCTGAGCAGTATTTCTGACAAGGTGAACAGCCTGCAGGTAATGGATATCAATGGAAGAATCATCCAAAATATCCGTATCGAGGAGAATGCAGTTTACACCTTCCGCGGCTTGGATCTTGCACGAGGCCTTTACACCGTAAAAATCGGCTTTGAGACGGGTTCAGTGACACGTAAGCTGGTCGTACAGTAAACATAGAGTCCCTTATCCTTAAAAAAGGGCCGACAGTGTCGGTCCTTTTTTGTTTATTAGCGGATCATAAGCATAATCACCATGAGAAGAATTTCTACGCTACTACTGTTTTTCATTTTCACCCAAAACGATCAGATCACGGCTCAGACCACGGTCGATTGTAATTCCTCCCGTTTTGACACTGAGGTGTTTTCTGCTGTCACCACCACTTCCAATATTCCCTACGGGTCGGCTCAAAATTCCTCCGGAACCATTACGCAGCTCTTACTGAACATCTATGAACCTGCCGGAGACACGGCAGCAGTTCGTCCACTGATCGTATGGGCTCATGGTGGAAGTTTTGTCACGGGCACCCGCAACGATCCCGATATCGTTTCCTTGTGCCAGACTTTTGCAAAGCGCGGTTATGTATGCGCCTCCATTGAATACAGGTTGGGCATACCGTTCCCGCCCTCCCAGACTGGAGCTACCCAGGCTGTTTATCGTGCCACTCAGGATATGAAAGCAGCTGTGCGTTTCTTCCGTAAGGATGCTGCAACGGCTAATGCTTACCGCATCGATCCTTCCACCATTTTCGTAGGGGGTAGTTCTGCGGGCGGGTTCATGGCTCTTCATTATGCCTACCTCGATAATACCTCGGAGATCCCTTCATCCATTGACACAGTCGCTCTTGGCAATCTTGAAGGCAATAGCGGTAACCCCGGTTATTCATCTTCCATCAATGCCGTGGTGAACTTGTGCGGTGCATTGGGTGATAAGAATTGGTTGCAGGCTGGTGATGAGCCACTATGCAGCATGCATGGCACCACGGACAATACCGTTCCATATGCGACTTCTACCATTTATCTCTATGGTGTGTATCCGATAATGGTCGTGGATGGCTCTTATTCCGTGAATGAACGTGCTGATGTGGTCGGGGTTCCTAATGTTATGTACACCTACTTTGGTGCAGGTCACGTACCTTATCTCTCAAGTCCGAGCTATATGGATACAACTGTACGTTTTGTAAGTAACTTCTTGTATGGTCAGTTGGGATGTTCTCCGAGCGATCCGAATCCGTTGCCTAATACATTCTTATCAACCGGAATCTCAAGCGTATCCGGTCCAGGCACATTGGACTTATATCCGAATCCATCAACTACTTCCTGGAATATCCGCTCTGTTTCGCCGATAAGATCAGTATCGATTTCTGATGTCTCTGGTCGTATCGTGTATGATCAGTTGTCTGATGGTCGTACGGAAATAAATCTCCCGTTGGAAGGCTTCGAAAAAGGAGCATACCTTATCCGCGTTTCAACAGCACAAGGAACTCTTACCAGAAAAGCGTTGGTTCACTGATTCGTCCGATCAATCGCGGTCCCGCTCCCTGCCTTGTTTGCCGAAGGCAAGTGGATTGGCGGTAATCCTGTCGAACTCTTCCCGCTTCCTCAAAACATCAATGGCGAGATAGATGGCATCTCGCAAGGATGCTTCATTCGCAGTGCCTTTACCGGCGATATCGTATGCTGTTCCGTGGTCCGGGGAGGTTCGAATGACCGGAAGACCTGCAGTGAAGTTTACTCCTGAGGAGAAACTCAAAGCTTTGAAGGGCGCCAGTCCCTGGTCGTGATACATGGCAAGCACTGCATCGAACTTGTTGTAACCGCCTGATCCGAAGAAACCATCGGCCGCATAAGGACCATAAACGAAAACGCCTTCATCGAAACATTTCTTGATTGCAGGCTGGATGATTTCAGATTCCTCTTTACCTATTAGGCCATCATCGCCTGCATGGGGATTCAGTCCCAGTACGGCGATTCGTGGCTTGCGGATGCCGAAGTCGCGTTGCAACGATTGCTGCATCGCTTTGATACGGGCAATGATCTTTTCGGTAGTCAAATGCGCACTCACATCTTTGATGGGCACATGACCCGCAACAACGGCTACTTTGAGATTTTCACTGACCAGAAACATCAGCGGCTCTTTCACATTGAATACTTGCCCGAAGTATTCAGTGTGTCCTTTGAACTGGAATTCCTTGCTTTGGATGGTACTCTTGTTGATTGGAGCAGTTACCAAAGCGTCTATTTTGCCTTGCTGCAGGTCTTTCACGGCAGCTTGAAGTGATTTTAAAGCATAGCTTCCACTTAGCTCTGTCGGTTTTCCGAACTCAACGGGGATCTCATCCTCCCAACAGTTCACCACATTCGTTTTACGCAGAATGGCTTCATCACCGGAACGTACCGTTTGGTACTGGAAGTCATTCAGGTTCAAAATTTTTCTCTGCGTGGAAACCAATTTGTTGCTGGCGTAAATCAAAGGGGTGCAGATTTGAAGCATGCGATTGTCCAGAAACGTCTTAATGACGGTTTCCAGTCCTACACCATTGACGTCTCCGCAAGTGATGCCGATGCGTAATTGTCCTTCGTTCTCGTTCTGTTGGCTCATAAAAACGTCTGTGGTTGTTTTGGTTAGCGGGTGCGGAAGAATTCAAACATCAGACGGACGCCG
>JBJSZR010000468.1:0-3352 GCA_046090385.1 Bacteroidota bacterium | reverse complement strand
CATTCCTTTTCCATACGACTGGAGCACATCGCTTGTTCGACTCGCCAAGACAGGTTTCGTGGTGACCCTTTTCCTCATTGGTACTGGCATTTCAAAAGAAGCTATTAAACACGTTGGCGTTCGACCGCTTTTGCAGGCTGTCATTTTATGGCTCATCGTGCTGTCAGCATCCTTGTTTGTGCTGATAAAACTGAGCTGAATCATTGGCCACATCGTTTATTATTTCATAAACTTGAACTGACTGGCAGGGGATACAGTCCGTATCGTGCTACGTCGATGAACGCCCATGGAAATCGCCATCGTACTAGGCTTGCTATTGCTTGTACTGTTGTTGCTTTCCACAGGAAGGTTTCCGGCTGATTTGGTAGGAATAGGACTTTTGGTGGTCCTTTTGGTTTCCGGCATACTTTCTCCTGAGGAGGCTTTTTCGGGTTTCGGTAATGAGTTTGTATGGACACTGGCGGCACTGTTCGTCATAAGTGGCGCTTTGCAGCAGACGGGTGTTATCGATTTGATCGGATCAAGACTTTTGAAACAAGCAAGGCTGCGTCCCGGATGGTTGATCACATTGATCATGTCGGCCGTCGGGGTCACATCAGCATTTTTGAACAACACGACGGTCACGGCCATTTATCTCGCACCGGTTTTGTCGGTTGCTCGGAAATTGAAAATA
The DNA here is from genome assembly GCA_046090385.1 of Bacteroidota bacterium. Lineage (GTDB taxonomy): Bacteria > Bacteroidota > Bacteroidia > AKYH767-A > 2013-40CM-41-45 > Pollutiaquabacter. The sequence continues at coordinate 2,679 of JBJSZR010000468.1, read as the reverse complement.
AGCGCATCAAAATTATTGATGCCCGTTGCTTACGCATCCATACTTGGCGGAACATGTACGCTTATAGGAACATCCACCAATATTGCGGTCAGCGGTTATTTGGAACGGAACGGCTTCGTAGGCATAGGTATGTTCGATATGCTTCCGATAGGTATCGTCCTTTTCTTGATCGGGTGGATGTACATGCTTACAATTGGAAAACGCTTATTACCCGAACACCCCAATGAAGACGTGATCAAAGAATTCGGTCTGCGTGAATATGTAAGCGAAATCATCATTGTGCCCGGCTCTCCTCTTGTAGGTCAGCGAGTCGACTCGACCCGCCTTTCCGATATGGGGTTTCGCATACTGAATGTGATCAGAGCAGGCCACAATTTCATCCCCGAGGCTGAAACAAAACTGGATGTGAACGATACGCTTTTGGTCGAGGGAAATGTGAACACGCTGATGGATGTAAAAGAAACAACCGGTATCGAAATACGCGGCGACGGATTCCTGTCAAAAGACCTGCAGGGTGACACTATTCGTTTGGCCGAAGTGCTCGTTACGCCACAAAGCGGATTCGTGAACAGCACCTTGCAACAATCAAGGTTCCGTCATGAGTATGGCGTGGTGGTGATCGCCATCAATCGACATGGTCATCCTATCCGTGAAAAAATCGGAAGAACACCACTTCGCATCGGAGACATACTGCTTGTACAGGGCACTTTCGAAAGGATCAGCGACTATAAACGTAACCGCGATTTGAATATCCTCGACGATTTCAAGCCCCTTTTGTACCGTAAGAAAAAGGGCACATGGGCACTTTCGCTTTTCATGGCGGCGATAGCCTGCTCCATCACCGGGTGGCTTCCCGCGTCGGTTGCTTTTCTGGTCGCATCACTTTGCATGGTGTTGCTGCGTTGTGTGACGCTGGAAAAAGCCTATGACTCCATTGACTTTCGTTTGTTGATACTCATCGCCGCCATGAGCGCCTTGGGAACCGCCATGACCTCTACTGGCACTGCTAAATGGTTGTCGGATTACATTCTTGATTTCACGCTCTCTTATGGTTTAGAGGCTGTGATGGCCGGCTTCATCATACTCACGGTGCTTCTGACACAGCCGTTGTCGAATGCAGCAGCGGCTCTTGTGGTGTTACCCATCGCAATACAAGCCGCGCAACGACTACATGTCGACCCCCATCCTTTTGCGGTGGCGGTCATGTTATCCGCATCCGTTTCGCTCGTAACGCCATTCGAGCCGTCGTGTCTTATGGTATATGGTCCAGGACGATACCGCTTTGCCGATTATTTCCGAACAGGATTCTTGTTGACGCTGTTATTGATGCTTGTGCTGGTGATCATGGTTCCTATGATCTGGCATTTTTAAAAAATATCTGATGAAAGAAATTTTTCTGATCCGTCACGCACACACACCTGCCGGAACTCCTGATGAGTTACGCATACTGAGTCCTTTGGGAGTCGAACAGGCAAAGCACATCGGCATTCGACTTTTTGGAAACACAACCCGTCCTCAGTTGATTGTATGCAGTCCTGCGGTTCGTACCAGACAAACAGCAGAGCTTTTAGCGGTGGCGTGCGGACTCGATTCCATGACGATTCATTTTGAAAAAAAACTTTACGAATCAACACTCGACGATTATCTTGAAGTAGTGTCAGCGTTTGATGAAAAAGTCGAATCAGCATGGTTGGTCGGACACAACTGGGCGATCAGTGCTTTGGCTCAATATATGAGTGGCGACAGTCGATTTGAAATGCAACCCTGCACCATCGTGAGAATGGTTTTCGAGGAGTCCGAATGGCATAAAATCAGGTCTGCGAAATGCTTGGAGTTGGAGTTCTTTATCCCACCTGATCGGGCTTATTTTTAAACGTTGTCCGGTAAAAACCCATAAAAAACTCATAAAACACTGGTAATTAACACATTGAAATGAGGCCGGCGCTATAACCAATTCATCGATTTAATGGTTCTTTAATACATATATGGATTGACTTATCGGCCAATCTTCTGTTACTTTGTAGTCTGAAAATGAGGCATTTCCAAGCCCATAAAACAGTGAATAGCAAATTCAATAAAGCGACACTTTTTTTCCTCTTAGGCATGCTTTTCATGTCGCCGGTTGTTTTTGCTCAAACAGTGAATGATTACCGCACTGTTTCAAGTGGATCATGGACAAGCACTGCGATTTGGGAAAATTGGAATGGTTCAGCCTGGGCTCCGGCTACAGTTTACCCTAACTCAGTCAACGCCAATGCCCAGATTGTTTCTGGCCATACGGTGTCGGTTCCTACACCAGGACCCTATAACGTTTCTACAATCACCGTTGATCCGTCAGCAAAGCTTTTTTCAGGTCAGTCGGCGCAGAATGTATACATGAATATTTGGGGCCCGAACATCATCTGTAATGGCCAGATCGGCGACGGATTGAACTCCGACGGATTGGCATTCAATATCGAAGCGGTGAACACGACCGTCAGTGGCGTCGGTCAGTTTGTAACCTGCAGGATTCGAAAAAGCGCGACTAACAATCTTATCACTGATTTGGTCATCGCAATGGATGTCACGCTACGTTGGAATGCTGTTTCCTTCACACAGCTTTACAACAACACCACTACTTCCAGCCGCTTCAATGTAACCGTGAATTTTCCTTACACACTCAACTGTGAAGGGAGCCCT
>JBJSZR010000467.1:0-1132 GCA_046090385.1 Bacteroidota bacterium | reverse complement strand
AGGCTGGCGACAAGATGTGGATACTGTGATGTCAGGTCTGGATATCGTTGCGTTGACCTCCTGGAATGAAGGCACCCCAGTAAGTCTGATTGAAGCGCAAGCTGCGGGAAAGCCCATTGTTTCAACCGATGTAGGAGGCATTGAAAATGCGGTCATTAAAGATGAAACGGCACTACTTGTAAAAAATGGTGATGCAGATTCATTTCATTCGGCTTTGAAGAAGCTGATCTCTGATTCTGAATTACGGAATTCAATGGCTTCCAAAGGATGGCCATTTGTCAAGGACCGCTTCCATTATACCCGATTGGCAAAGGAAACCGGAAATCTATACCGCCAATTACTGAACAAAAAGGGTATTTATCTTAAATAGGGTTAAAGTCTCCACCTTTAGAGGGTCATTAGTTGCTTCGAAGCACCCCTACAACCTATTTTTGTTAACACCGCTGATGATTAGACATCTGATTTCCTTTTTACTCATTGCAGGTCTTTTTTCCTGTAAATCCCTAGCTCCAAACAGGATGCTTAAATCGGACAAAGAATTCCCTTTGGCCTCCGATTCACTGAATGCTGTGGCAGCGTATGTCATTGAGCCTTTTGACAAGATCGATCTGAAGATTTTCAGCAATGACGGATTCAAATTGGTAGATATCACTCAAAACTATTTGACCAATACAGGGCCTGAACAAGTCATTTACGTGGTTAATCAGACCGGAGATGTCAAGCTTCCAGTCATTGGCTATGTTAATCTTAAAGGACTGACGGTGGAGCAATCGGAGAGGATGTTGGAAACCAAATACGAGCGTTATTTCAACCAGCCATTTGTCAGTCTTAAGGTGGTAAACCGTCATGTGACCGTTTTTATGGGTGACGGGAGAGGTCAGGTGGTCCCCCTTGTGAATGAAAACACCACCTTATTCGATGTCTTGGCTGCGGCTGGAGGCATATCAGACCTTGCAAAAGCCTATCGTATAAAAATCATTCGAGGTGATCCTAAAAGTCCTGCTGTTTATCTTGCCGATATATCTACAATGGGTAATGTGAGCCAGGGCAATATCCGGATGATGTCGAATGATATCGTTCATGTAGAGGCTGTTCCAAATTATGGTGGCCGGATCTACCAACGTGCTTTCCC
>JBJSZR010000466.1:0-7346 GCA_046090385.1 Bacteroidota bacterium | reverse complement strand
CGTGTTCAGGGAACTGTTACCGGTCGTAAGTCGAAAGGCATCGACAACTTGAAACATATGGCGGTCCTGGATGCCTTACAGAAGTCCAAAGCAGACGTATTGGTCGAGCCTTCGTTCGACATCTCCAGAGTCGGTAGGAAAGTCACGGTGATTGCAACTGGATTCCCCGCCACTTATTCAAATTTCCATTCCATGAAGAATGATGAAGTCGAACTATTTAAAAACGGTGATATACGAAAGGCGGATGTTTACACAAAAGAAGAGCCTCGTAAAGGACGATCAGGGCCTGCTGTAGCCATCAGTATCGGCTCGGCGGTTGCAGTGTTACTATTGGTGTTGGCGCTTTTTTGATTTTATCCAACCTTTGGTTTTTCTATTCGTTTTTATCCTTGATTCAAATATTCCCAGTACGCATCCTGTACCAATTCGAAGTTGCCGGTTGTACCATTCACTTCTGCTAGGGCTACTACTGCACCCTTCGAAAGGCTCAGGGTGAAGATTATTCATAGTGTGCTAAGTTTGTATCATCAGGACGCTTAGTGAATTCAGTAACTTGCCCACCGCCAACCACTGGCTTAAAGTTAGTAGCTTGGTCAAAGGGTCTTTCAATTCCGACTGCTAATCGAGAGTGGGAACTACTCCACAGTAACACTCTTCGCCAGATTCCTCGGCTGATCTACGTTGCAGCCACGCATCACGGCGATGTGGTAGGAAAGCAATTGTAGAGGAACAACGGAAACGATCGGCACCAACGTATCATCAGTCTCTGGAATCTCGATGGCGTAGTCCGCCATACTCTTAACAGTCGTATCGCCTTCGGTCACGATGGCGATGATTTTACCCTTACGGGCTTTCACTTCCTGGATGTTGCTGACTACTTTTTCGTAGGTCTCGTTCTTATTGGCAATCACAACCACCGGCATTTCATTATCGATGAGCGCAATCGGACCATGCTTCATTTCAGCTGCAGGGTAGCCCTCAGCATGTATATAGGAAATCTCTTTCAGTTTAAGTGCTCCTTCAAGCGCTACAGGGAAACCGTATCCTCTGCCGAGGTACAGGAAGTTCTTTGCATCCTTGAATTTTTCAGCGATACTCACAGTGAGGTCGTTGGTCTTGAGCGCTTTTTCCACCTTTCCGGGTAAAGCTTCAAGTTCATTCAGCAGTTGATGGAATCGTGAGTCGGTAATGGTACCTCTGTGACGGGCGATTTGCAGCGCCATCAGAGCAAGTACAGTGACTTGTGCTGTAAAGGCTTTCGTAGATGCGACCCCGATCTCCGGGCCAGCATGCGTATAAGCACCTGCATGGGTAGCACGCGGAATGGAAGATCCCACAACATTACAAACCCCGAAAATCAATGCGCCTTTCGCTTTTGCAAGCTCGATAGCCGCCAGCGTATCGGCAGTTTCTCCCGACTGTGATATCGGAATTACAATGTCTTCTTCGGTAATGATCGGATTGCGATACCGGAATTCGGACGCATATTCCACTTCGACAGGAATCCTTGCAAGTTCTTCAAAGAGATATTCAGCCACAAGGCCTGCATGCCATGATGTGCCACATCCGATGATCAGGATGCGTCGAGCATTTGCAAATTTCTTTTCGTATTCTGCGATACCGCCAAGTCTCAAAAAACCTTTATCCGCATCGATTCGCCCTCGCATGCTGTCCCATATAGAACGTGGCTGCTCATAAATCTCCTTAAGCATGAAATGCTCGAAACCTCCTTTTTCCAACTGCTCAAGTTTCATTTCGAGTTCTTGGATGTATGGAGTCTTGACCTGATTTTCGATGGTCTTGACAGTCAGCTCGCCGTCATTCACCACCGCCAACTCGCCGTCATTCAAATAAATGACGTTGTTCGTGTATTCAATGATGGGGGTAGCGTCTGATGCAACGAAGTATTCGCCTTTTTCTTTACCGACACCCATGACGATCGGGCTTCCTTTACGCGCACAGATCATCTGATTGGGATGTTCTTTCGAAAGTACAACGATTGCATAGGCTCCTATGACTTCACCGAGGGCAAGTCGGACAGCCTCGTCGAGCGAAACATTCCCGTTTTCGTAAATGTCTTCAATGAGGTGAGCCAATACTTCTGTATCGGTATCACTTCGGAATTCATGACCGCGTTTTTGCAATTCGGTCTTGATGGAAGCGTAGTTCTCGATGATGCCATTGTGGATGATCGCGAATTTTCCCAGTTGGGAATAATGAGGGTGAGCGTTACGGTCATTGGGTTCACCATGCGTAGCCCAACGCGTGTGACCCATGCCGATTGTTCCTGCGATATCCTGCTCCTTTGCGAAGTTGTGCAACTCCGAAACTTTGCCGGCTTTCTTATAGACTTTCAAATCTCCGTTCAGGATGGCAATGCCGGCACTGTCGTAGCCACGGTATTCAAGACGAAGCAGTCCTTTTATAAGGATGGGATAAACTTCCCGTGGTCCTATATAGGCAACGATTCCGCACATGGTTCAGGTTGTCAGGGTATGGGTGTATAGTAAATATTCAGCTTCATCGGATAGGTTGCGTTTTCACCGCTTCCCAAAATAGCACGACTTGCTTGTATAGATGAGCCTGATACGACAAGATAAAACCCATAGTTACCTGCCTGTCCTGAAAGGATACGACCGATCTGCCTCGTGAGATTGAAAGTGTAGGTCTGTCCGGACAAACCGCCGCCGAAAAAGTTACCGGATTCGAAGTAATCTGCTGGGAAATAGGTTCCGGTGCCCGCGGAGTCGATTGCTACGATCAGCAAAGAGGATGGTGCAGGGAAGGAGTTGAAGGTGCCACTCTTCAAGGTGACTTTCAGTTCTGCACGGTTCACAAGAATATTGCCGTTGTCTTTCAGATTGTCGAGATACGGGAAGTCAAAGCGGGTTTTCAATCCTGCCATCGCTTGAATCGAAATCAGACTGTCCGTATAGGACGAATCAAGCAGATGCCGTTCAGCTTGAGTGCCTGTGAAATCATGCATGAATTTGTTCGACTTAGCTCCAGTAAGTGCGAACGTGTAGGATTTTGAAAGTCCGACTGTGTCACGATAATACAATGTCAATCTGGAGTTGAACAGGTCGAAGTAACTGATACAGCCCTTGCCAGGCACAGTTGCAGTGTTGGTCGAGAGGCGGATGCCTTTGAAATACTTTATCCAGTCTTCGTTCGTTGAAAGTTCTTCTGAGCCGTTAAGGGCGATGATGCTGTCAGCAAGTACCTGACTGAGCCGGATACGGATCTGTGGCGCAACAGTGTCTGAGTCGACTACGACGCGTGTATTAGGGCGGGGATCAAAAGCCAATGTGCCAAGTGGAACATTGTCGAAGTTGAAAGAACGGTTGCTGTAATAGACGCTGTCTATGGACATGTCTTCGGTAAGACGATGCACATAGAACATCTGCTGTGTATTGGTGTCGCCATAGTAACCTTTATAAAAAAGGCGTAATACAAGAGAGTCGGTAACCGCGTGTGCCGAGAAATTCGGTGTGCCTTGTAAAAGAACTTGCGAATAGGCCACAGCTTCAGCAATCCCGAAGTCAGGGTCGATATAACTTCCGACAAGTTGTGTGGATAGCTCATCGCTGCGAAGGGTGTCCTCCCTCACAGTCCGGGTGAGGATTGTAATGGTATCGGTCGATTTCAGGTTCAACTGATCAGAACCGGGAAGCACCTCAAGACCAAGTTCATCCGGATCTTTACAGGCCGTGAAACAAGAGGCTGTGAGGGTGATAAAAAGTAGGAAACGTGCGACGCGGGCCAATGATCGTTGGGTTCGTCGGGCAAAAATAGTCAGTAAAAAAGAATTTAAGCTTGAAATCTCCAGCTCGCTGATCAACATAATGATCAACCGGCCATTTCAGGTTCCTGCATCAGGATCTCGTCGTAGAAATCAGAACAGGCTGAAACGAAATTCCCTTCATCATCAAACGGCTGGTAGTTCAATACCGGCTTGCCTGCCTTTTTAAGGAAGTTGTCGATGGAGGTGTTTTTGGAGTCACAACCTTTTACGATACCATCACTAAGTTTCATAGCGGCCAAATGGATGTTAGCCATGGATGGTTCCTTATAAGGCTTCACATCGTCGGCTGTTACACCGTCCATTTTCAATTTCTTGGCAAGATTCGGACTGAAAATCTCTTCCATATCCTGGAGGTAGGAAGAATAAACCACTCGAGAATTGCGGAACATCGGCTCATCCTTGTAACCGGTCTTGATGAAAAAAGGAATCAGGGACGTCATCCAACCGTGACAATGAATCACATCAGGTGACCAACCCAGTTTCTTGACTGTTTCAAGTACCCCGCGACAGAAAAAGATCATACGATCTTCGTTATCCTTGAAGAACTTCTTCTTGGCATCACGAAAAATCATTTTGCGCTGGAAATACTCCTCATTATCAATGAAGTAAACCTGCATACGGGCGCTTTGGATAGAGGCGACCTTGATGATCAGCGGGTGGTCACTGTCATCGATGATAAGGTTCATTCCCGACAAGCGGATGACTTCATGCAGCTGGTTTCGACGTTCATTGATCAGGCCGAAGCGTGGCATGAAGGTGCGGATTTCGCGTCCCTTTTCTTGAATGCCTTGCGGAAGCCGACGTGCTATATTCGAGACTTCGGTGTGTTCCAAAAAGGGTGTAATCTCTTGGGAAACGAATAGTACTTTCGTGTTCTTCATCAGGTCAGAAAGTCAGGTTAAACAACATAACAAAGATACATATAATAAACAAAGCTTCCAATTCAGTGACAGGTAAACCGCTTTTGACCTCTCATTTATTGTAAAAACCCACACTATTGTCCGTTAAATCATTGATTTATAATGAGTAATAAATATTCTATAATGACTATCAAAATCCAATTTTACAATAAAAAATGGCTTTATGGAGCATTTTGACATCGCTGAATACTTGACCGAAGAGGTTGACTTCTTGAAAAAGGAAGGTCAAAAAGTCGGATTTGTTCCCACCATGGGGGCCTTGCATGAGGGTCATCTTTCTCTTGTCAGACGTTCTGCCCAGGAAAATGACACCTCCGTCGTTTCGATTTTTGTTAATCCTACCCAATTCAATAATCCTGAGGATCTGACCAACTACCCAAGAACCCTGATTTCGGATTCGGAAATGTTGGAATCGGTCGGAACCGGTATTCTCTTTGCCCCCGGCGAACAGGAAATCTATCCGGACAATTTCTCCAGAACATTTGCGCCTTCGGTCGATTTGGGCGTTTTGGACATCGTCATGGAGGGGGGATATCGTCCCGGCCATTTCAAAGGAGTGGTACAGGTGGTCCACCGTCTTTTTGAAATAGTGAAACCGGACGTTGCCTATTTCGGAGAGAAGGATTTCCAACAACTTGCTGTCATCCGGCGCATGGTCGAACAGCTGGATTTGCCGGTTCGGATCATCGCTTGTCCTACATGTCGCGAGCCGGACGGATTAGCCATGAGCTCCAGAAACGTAAGGCTCTCTACAGCTGAGCGGGCAGAAGCCCCGGTCATTTATCGTGCGCTCCGTTTCATACGCGATCACCGTGATAGCAAGTCTTTTGATGATTTGAAAACCGAGGCGATTCGCATGATCGAATCTTCAGGCCGTATCAAGGTCGAATATCTCGAACTGGCTGATGCAGAAACTCTGCTTCCGGTGGCCGACCTTTCATCAGCAACTCATATCAGGAGCTTCGTTTCTGCATACCTGGGCAAGGTTAGACTAATAGATAATGAAGTAGTAAAACAAAACTGATCATGCCACTTACTCTCATAACCGGTGCCTCCTTCGGAATAGGCGCAGAGCTCGCCAAGGTGGCTGCGCAGCATGGCGATGACCTACTATTGATTGCACGCAATTCGCAAAAGCTGGATGAACTGGCTCGAGAAATCAACCAGCGTTTTTCTGTCAAAGTCCATGTGCTTTCCAAGGACCTTTCCAGGGCAGTCGCTCCAAGCGAGATATACGGGTGGTGTATCGAACGAGGTTTACAGGTCGATAACCTTATAAACAACGCAGGCTTTGGTGATTTGTCGGCGTTTTCAGTAGCCGATGCCGAGAAGCTGGAAAGAATGATTGCGGTCAACATCACCTCACTCACTGCACTGACCAGGCTTTTTATTCCCGGCATGATCCAGCGCAGGAGCGGAAGAATACTCAATGTCGCATCAACCGCCGCATTCCAGCCTGGACCGCTCATGGCAGTATATTATGCGACCAAATCGTACGTTTTGTCATTCAGTGAAGCACTCAGGATCGAAGTAGAGAAAAGTGGCGTTACCGTAACAACACTGTGCCCGGGTCCTACTGAAAGCGAGTTCAAGCATGCTGCGAACATGACGCAGAGCAGGTTGATGACCAAGATGAAGAATCCCAGCTCGTATCAGGTGGCCGATTACGGATACCGGTCGATGATGCGAGGAAAAGGAGTGGCAATCCATGGAGCGTTGAATCGTTTCTTTGCATTCACCACGCGTTTTTCCCCGCAAGGATTTTCTGCACGTATCGCGATGTTTTTGAACCGTACTGTTTGAGTCATTGCGTATGTTCGGATGATTTAACCGCAATGGTATTGGTTACGTTCAGTTGTTGATCAGGGCTCTTCTCAAAACACTTATCGCTTCATCAACCTCTTCGTTCGTTGTGGTTTTTCCTAATGAAAAACGAATGGATGAAGTTGCATCGGCATGGCTTCTTCCCATTGCTAGTAGCACGTGCGAAGGCTGGTCTTCAGCCGTAGAGCACGCACTTCCCGTTGACACGGCAATATCCGTCATCTTTCTGATCAAATCGGTTGCCGTATGTCCGTGGAAGCAAAGATTGGAAGTGTTCGGCAATCTGGAACGCGTGGAGCCACTCACTGTAATCTTTCCCAGATCCAGTATGGATTGTTCAAGTCGTGTACGTAATGTTGAAACCTTCAATGCATCCTGCCACCAGTCGCGTCGGGCGATAGTAGCGGCTCTGCCCATGCCTACGATGCCGGGTACATTGAGCGTCCCGCTCCTACGTCCGTTTTCCTGTCCGCCTCCATCAAGTAAGGGGGCAACCGACACACGCGGATTTTTTCTTCTAATATATAATGCACCTATTCCTTTCGGTCCATGGAATTTATGTGCTGAAAGGCAGCATAAGTCGATGCCCTCATCATTCACGTCTATGAGTAACCTGCCTGGTGCTTGAGTGGTATCTGAAAAAAACAATGCTCCTTTTTCGTGGGCAATCTGTGATATTTCCCGTAAAGGCTGTACGACCCCGGTTTCGTTATTGGCAGACATGATTGCGACCATCCAAGTCCTTTCGCTGACTGCTTTACGTAACGCATCAAGATCGATGATTCCGTCACTCAAGA
>JBJSZR010000465.1:0-6510 GCA_046090385.1 Bacteroidota bacterium | reverse complement strand
ATGAATCAAGGTCAGGCTACCGATGCAAAGCTTAAAATGATAAGCAGGAGGGAGACGGATGAGAAACAGATTGCGGCGCGCTTAGAAGCACTTGTCGATCAGGGAGATAGTCTGATGGAAAAAGAACAATTCGATGTCGCTCTGAAATACTTTCAACGAGCTCGATTGCTTGATCCAGACAATGAAATCGTTAGCAAAAAGCTCGGCCGGTGCGATTCGATAAACCAAGCCATTATCTCAGTCAAATTGATTCAGGATGAGCGCTCCGCACGTATTGCTCAACTGCGTGCACTTGCAATCAAGAGTTACCAGGATCATTATCTCGAGGTTTCAAAGTCTACCATCGATTCTCTGGTAGTACATTATGAAGTGGATGATACGGAAATCAAATCAATCAGCGGAAAGCTCTCAAAAGTCATTCCGTTTATCAGTCAGATGACCATCATCGAGCAGGGAAAAGATTATGAATTAGGTCTCGACTATTCCACGCGCATCGTTCGAAGCGCTGAGAAAAACCCCCAAGAAGTGGATTCACTGCTTGCTTCAGAAGCGTTATACTGGTCAGGTAGGATGTATTACAATCTCGACAGTATGAAATCCGAAGATGCCGCCGCCTACTTCAAGGAGGCTCTTGCTTTTTCATCCAATAATCATCTTCCTGCGCGGATTCTCCTTGTTAAATCCAAGTTGTACCAAAAGAAGAAAAAACTGGAGGCTCTCGAGCTTGCAACTTCGATGGTGGACACAGAACCCAGGAATGCTGACCTGCGCGCCTTACGGGCTTATGTTTATGAATACTTGCAGGACTACGAGAATGCACTCAAGGAGTATCAATTGGCAATCCAACTCAAGACGGCCTATCCTTCGGTATATACCAGTAAAGCACGTCTTGAAATGCAATTGGGAAGGAATACGACCGCAGCATCTACCGCAGCGGCAGGTCTCGAAGTTTACCCTTGTGATCTGGATCTTATTTACACGCGCATTGCTGCACTTCAACAAGCAGGCCTGTTCAAGGAAGCCGGCATTTCATTCCAGCAAGCTGAGGCTTGCGGATTAAGAGGCGAATATCGCGATCAGTTATTAGGAAGTAGCATGAGTTACTATAAGAAAGGAATTGGATTCCTCGTGACAGGTGACACGGACAGTGCTGTTTTCTATTTTACACGCTCCTTCGATCTTACACAGTCCAAGGAGGCTTTGTTCAAAAGAGGTGAAACATTTTACCGACTCGGTTTCTTGGATAAGGCGCTGGATGATCTTAACCGGCTCATACAGCTTGACACTTCATTTTCGAATGCTTATTATCTCAGAGGCAGAATCAAATCCGATCAGGGAAATCACGAGTCAGCAATTAACGATTATAAGAATCAGCTCGAGATTTCACCGGGCGGTTGGGAGACTTATGCGGCATATGGCATATCTGAATTCGCGTTGGCTGATTTTCCGATGGCTGCGGCTTATTTTGAGCGATCGAATCGACTGGAATACAAGGATTCTGTCGGATATATGGCTGTGGCTGCTTTGTATCGCTCCGGCAGTTTCAATAAGGGGATTGAATTGGCGAAGGATTACCGATCAAAATACAAATCCGAGAGTGCATCTGTATTCAAATATCAGGGCATGTGCGAATTTCAGATCCGACAGTACAAGGCGGCGGAGAATAACCTGTCAGAAAGCCTAAAGCAGCTCCCTCAGGATTTCGAAGCGAATTATTTTCTTTCAAGGACACTATTGAGTCTTGGAGAACAGGAAAAATCATTCCGATTCGCCGAGAAAGCTGCACTACTTTGCAATGATTGCCCCGAAGCGGTTGTTTGGAAATCAGTCGCTTCCTTTTCACTTACCAAATCCTCCTGGTCCACTGCTCCAGAACAGATGATGGTTGCTTTCCGAAAGGATACTTCTCTGAAAACGGCAGCGAACCAGGCTTGGTTGGCATATGGCTTACTTCGCTCGGGTAGGGAGGCTTCTCAGTATTCAACTTGGTTGCTTTCCGCAAAGGAATCAGATTCAGAAGATCCGATAGTCAATTTCGTTCAAGCTTGTGTTTTGGCGGATGGATCCAGCGATGGAGCTCTTGTTACCAGCCTTTTGACCAAGGCTTGCGTGAACGGTTATGCCTATCCCTCTTTTCTTGAAACTGATCCAGGTTTGTTAAAATACAAAAGCACCCAGGATATGAAAGCATTGCGCCAAAAGTACTTCAAGGATTAAACCTTGGGTACTGGTAACGGTCTGTTGATAAAAACAATGGGTTGCGGTCCCATCAGGATTCGAACCTGAATCTCAAGCTCCGGAGGCTCGCATACTATCCATTGTACTATGGGACCAATGGGCGGCAAAGGTATGAATTTGAGGGGAAAAGACCTTGTTCCCTGGATGACACTTGATTCTGATAATCAAACCTATAAACATGTTCAAAACGCTCGTTTTTCTTAATTCATTTCTACTGATACTTGCGCAACCTTCAAGCGCACAGTCGCTTTATTTCCCCCCGCTGACAGGCCCCCAGTGGGATACGGTTTCCACAGCGTCATTAGGCTGGTGCAGACCACCCCTTGATTCACTGTTGGATTATCTCGGTCAGAACAATACCAAAGCCTTCATTCTTTTGAAGGATGGGAAAATCGCACTCGAGAGATACTATGGAACCTTCACAGCAGACAGTGTATGGTATTGGGCTTCGGCGGGGAAAGGTCTCACAGCTTTTCTGACAGGAATCGCCAAACAGGAAGGGCTGCTTTCTCTGAACGATTCCACATCCAAATACCTTGGACAGGGATGGACGAGTTGCACGCCTCAACAAGAGGGTAGAATCAAAGTCATTCATCAGCTGACGATGACAACCGGATTGGATGATGGTGTTGCTGATGTTTACTGTACAGATGATACATGCCTTAAATATCTCGCAGATCCCGGAACACGCTGGGCCTATCACAATGGTCCTTACACATTGTTGGACGGGGTATTGCAATCGGCCACCGGTCGTTCCTTGAACCAGTATTTCAATCAGAAAGTATCGCTGCTTACCGGAATGACGGGATCCTTTTTTCCCATTGGTTATAATAATGTTTTCTTCAGTAAGCCTCGTAGCATGGCTCGTTTCGGATTACTCATGCTGAATCATGGGGTATGGAATGGCACATCTGTTCTTTCAGATACCACTTATTTCAATGACATGACAAACACATCGCAGCAACTGAATCGATCATACGGATACCTGTGGTGGCTGAACGGTAAAAGTTCGTTCATGGTTCCATACAGTCAATTCGTGTTCGGAGGCCCCTGGAATCCAAATGCCCCACCTGATATGTATGCGGCGCTTGGTAAGAACAGTCAGTTGCTCAATGTGGTTCCTTCTATGAACCTGGTTTTCGTGAGAATGGGTGAGGATGCGATAAATGCTGATGTTTCTTTTCTGCTGAATGATACTATATGGCAGTACCTCAATCGTGCTTTTTGTCTGCCTACACTGATATCGGAAGAGAGTGGATTCTTGAATTCAGTATCGCTCCTGCATGATATCAATGCTGACAAAATTATTCTTCAGGGTAGCTATAACAGTTCTCTGCAGGTTGAAGTTTACGACCTCATGGGAAAACTGGTTTTCAGTGATCGCGCCGAACGGCTTCCCTATGGAATAAGCCGATCAGAGTTGGGAGCCGGTTTGCTTATACTTCGTGCTTCAGGCGGGAACCAGCAATACGTTCGAAAGTTCATCTTGGAATAACGGTCATTCCACTCATTCTGGAAGAAACGTAAGCACGTTCTTGCTTGTACGTTTTATTTCTTCGTGATTCATCTGGTCTTTTCTGAATTTCCCTTCCGAATACATTCGTGATTGGTCATCGTAATGCTCACTCATCATGTTTCCTGATTGCCCCGAAGGTAAAATGTTGGCTGCATTCAGAGGATCAGAAAAGTCGATACAACGACGCATAGAGGGACCAAAAAGGACTTTTACCGGAAATTTATCAGTCAACAGAAAAGATTGATTATCTATGGTCTCCATGCCGCCATCAGTAGGAAATGGTCCGACATTGAAAATCCGGTCGAATGGCTTCATTTTTCCGATCGGATGCACGAATTCAAGCAGGTGCATCTTATTCCACGTCCAGTTCTTGCTGTCGGTCGTGAACTGCAGACTGATATCCTTGATGGTTTCCTGAAATGCACGGGTGACTATCTCTTTTCTGGATTCCTTCGGGGCAGTATTGATATCGTCCCACCATGAAGAGCTGTCATTTTTCAGTAGTGGAAGTGTGGAGTATTTTACAGTATGTGTTTTCAGGAATGCTTCAAGATCTTTCTCTCCGATTTCGTCCAGCATTGCCATTCGCAGGGTCTTATATAGCCACATGTAGTAGATCACAGGAGCCCGGTCTTCACCCTGATGTCTGCCATTCCACTTTTTCAAAAGTCTGACAGCTTCCTTTGAAGCTTCGTTCTCCTGGAAAACGGAAGGATCAGTGCATTGCAGTAGCTGTGCCGTTATCTGTACGATGAAAGGATTGGTCACATCAAGTGAGATGCGTTTCAAGTCCGTTGTGTCGAATTTTTCTTTTTCATCAAGAAGATATTTAAGTCGACGAGCCCTCTCGTCGGTCAGATAATAACCTGGGTGAAAGATGCCATTGAAGGTATCTGGCTGGTGGTTGCACGAATAAACATAGCCTTCCGGGGGATTTTCAGAGTAGGGATTATCCGAGAAATCATAAAAACCCAACCACTCGTTTGTGGAATCGCTACCGTCCATTAACAGTGATGTCGAGCAAGAAGGATTTCTTTTAACGAGCCTTGCCGCAGCGTACCATGCTATATTTCCGGCAGTATCGGTATATACGACATTCAGTCCAGGTGATGTGATTTCACCGATATGCCTTCTGAAGTCCTGCATGCTTCTGGATTTGTCCAGGCCATAGGTTACTTCGAAAAGATTGGAGGGGAAGTGCAATAGTGTCCAGCTGACGGAGACTGGTGAGGAGGTGAATTCTGAAAAATCGCTCATAAAATCGCTACAGATTGGTCCGTGCGGACCTGTCCGACAGAGGATTTTGACATCAGCACTGTCTTTTACCTTGATGAGCTCTTTCCGTATTTTCAAGTGTTCTTCTTTTCCTTTGATGATAAGGATGTTCGAATCGTTAGGGACGGTTTTTTCTTCGAAAAAATCCACATCATCGTTTTCCAGCATGGTGACACCCCATGCAAAACTTTCTGAGTGCCCCAGTGGAGCAAACGGGAATCCTGCAAGATAACTTCCGTAGAAGTCGAAGCCGGGGTAGGTGAGATGAGCTTCGAACCAGACACCCGGTTGTTGGTGTCCGATGTGCGTGTCGTTTTCAAGTAGCGATTTGCCGGATTTTGATCTTCGGGGTGCGATCGCGAATGCATTGCTTCCTGTCCAGATGCGAACCGGCATCTTCTCGATGATCGTTGCGAATTCAGGTTTTTCTGAAGATGCTGAGTTCGACGGATGATTTTTTGTACGTAACTGATCAGGAGTATATCCAAGAACCAGGTCTTTCAAGCGTTCATCACCTGCTTTTTTTCCGATACGGCTCAATAACGGATCGGTTCTGAATCCCATTTGGAAATTGAAAGACATATAATCGATGACCAGGAAAAGGTCTCGTAACGCATATTTCTCTTTTGGAATACCTATCAGCTGGAATTCAATAGGAGTGTGGCCCTTTTCTATGAATTGGTTTATGCCGTCAAGGTAGGCTTGAACTGTTTCATAGCATGGAGTTCCATGTAATCTTTCGAACCGTGCAACTGAAGAGTCTGCGTGCGCATTCACATCGAGCATCCTGAAAAACCTGTCAATGTCAACCATGGATCCACCCAATATTTCGGAAAGTCTTCCGCTGCTTACACGTCTGATCATTTCCATCTGGAACAGTCTTTCTTGAGCTACCAGATATCCGAAGGCGCGATAAACGTCGGGCTCGTTAGAGCCACTGATATGAGGTACTCCATAGTTGTCGTGGTAGACTTTTACCGGCGCTTTTAGGCCTTTGAGCTTCAATTCGCCGTTATAATCCGGCTTGGTCGATTGTAGATAAAGGAAAACCGAAGCCGCCGAAAGTGAAACGAGTAGCAATAAGATCAGTGCTATCTTACGGATGATGCGCATAGTGGATGATTAAGTCGGAGAGGATTGAATTGAACCAAGAACCGTGACTCCATGATTTACGAAATTAGCCTTCTTACAGCATCAAATCACAAGCTGAATGATGAAAATACGGATGCGAAAAGCCATTTGCTTCAAATAAAAAGCCGCCAATCAGCCCGATTGGAATCACTGTTTTATTCCGGTTTGTTATGAATGATCTCCAATCAATGATTCAGGCAGTTACCCCTCGCCAGAGATAATAATAGTTGCGACAGAAGGCTATTCTTCTGAAACCGACATAATGTTTACCGCATCTTTGAGAAAAGAGCACATAAACGACAAACATCATAAAAATAAAAACAGCCGGAAAGAATCCGACTGCTTAAAGG
>JBJSZR010000464.1:0-9031 GCA_046090385.1 Bacteroidota bacterium | reverse complement strand
CATTGCCTTCACTCATAAAAGCACCCCTTTGGCGGAGCTTAACCGTTATTTCGTTCCGGAGGAGGAGCGAAATGAACGACTTAGCCGCCTTCGCGAGGTGATGAGGCTCGACGAGATCCTCTACATCGCTACCTGTAATCGTATTGAGTTCGTGTTCGTAACGGACAAGGTATGTGATTATGATTTCCTCCACCGATTCCTGCATCATTTCATGCCCCAATGGACGGAAGCACAGCTTCAACAGGGTGCCCGTCATGCACTGATATTTGATGGCGATCAGGCTTTGGATCATCTTTTCCGAGTCGCATCTTCCCTGGATTCATTGGTGGTCGGCGAGAGAGAAATCATCACCCAGGTCCGTAAATCGTATGACCAGTGCAAGCTTGCAGGACTTACCGGCGACTTGATCCGATTGGTTGTGCAATCAACCATCAATACCGCCAAGCGTGTATATACTGAAACACGCATTGCAGCAAATCCTGTATCAGTCGTTTCACTGGCTGAGCGTCAGCTTCGGACTTTACATCTTCCCAAAGAATCCAGAGTATTGATTGTCGGTGCCGGCGAAACGAACACCAATCTGTGCAAGTACCTTACAAAACAAGGATTCCGCAGATTCGTTATCTTCAACCGAACCCTGGATAACGCCCAGGCTCTCGCTGAATTATTGCGAACCGAGGGCGCTATTGCCGATGCAATGTCACTTGATGCGCTTATCACCTACAAGGGCGGATTCGATCTGCTCGTCACTTGCACAGGTTCGGCACATGCCATAATCGATGCTGAAACTTATCATGCATTGCTTCTAGAGGAGAAGGATAGGAAAGTGCTCATCGATCTGGCCATGCCGGCTGATATTTCACCTCAAGTGGTGCAACAAAACAATGCCGTTCTAATCAGCATCGAGGCGCTTAAAGAAATAGCCGAAAAGAACCTTGTGCAGCGACAGGCTGAACTTACCAATGCCGAGCGTATTGTCTCGGAACAGATTATCGACTTTGAACGTATTTTCAAAACACGCTCTCTTGAGATACGCATGCGTGAAGTCCCCGATCAGGTAAGAGCAATTCGTGAACGCGCCATGAATGATGTCTTCGCAACTGAGATAGGCGCTCTTGATGAAAAATCCAAGGAGGTCCTGGAAAAAGTCATCACTTACATGGAAAAGAAATATATCTCTGTTCCCATGGTGATGGCCAAGGAGATTCTCTTGGACCATCGATGATATTTTTCCCACCTTCACGTTCGTAATGACTCATCCGATACGAATAGCCACCCGTGGCAGTGAACTCGCTTTATGGCAAGCTCGTCATGTCCAAGTGCTTTTGAAGGAGATCGGTCTTGAAAGCGAATTGGTGGTCATCAAGACGCAGGGAGACCGCGTACAAGATCTTTCCTTCGATAAGATGGAAGGGAAAGGTTTTTTCACCAAAGAGATAGAGGAGGCCTTGTTGGAACACAAGGCTGATCTTGCAGTGCATTCCCACAAGGATCTGCCTACAGAACAACCCGCTGGACTTACCATAGTCGCTGTATCAGAGCGGGAAGATCCCTCTGAGCTTTTATTGATATGCAAGGGAGCAGTCGATAAAAAGCAGAAATTCAACCTCAGAAAGAATGCCGTGGTCGGAACTTCATCGGCTCGACGAAAGGCTCAATTGCTCTCATTCCGACCCGATATCAGCCTCGAAGATCTTCGGGGCAATGTGCCTACACGCGTGAATAAACTGCGCGAAGGACTCTACGATGCCATTCTGATTGCTACTGCTGGAGTCGAGCGATTGGGTTTGGATCTTTCGGAATTCCATTGTGAGAAATTGGATCCTCGAGAATTCATACCGGCACCCGCTCAAGGTGTGATGGCACTTCAAGCCCGATCTGGGGATGTAGAATTGATGGAAAAGGTCGGACAGTTGAACAGCAAAGAAGTTTCGGATTTGATTTTTTTGGAACGCGAGGTGCTACGGCTTTTTCATGGAGGTTGCCAGATGCCCGTAGGTGTCTATGCCGAATTTGAAGTTGAGTCCGAATCTTATCGTGTTCGTGCATCACGTGCTGACTCCTGGAACGAAATGCCGGTAGGGATTTGTATGGAATCGAAAGAATACGATTCACTCGCCCAGCGGATTGTTGACAGGATCCGCGATATCACACCTTCAAAGGTATTTATCACACGCGACGTGGGTGATGATGGCCATTTTTCAAATGTTCTAAAGGGGAACGGTTTCAAGGTAAGCGGTTGGCCTTTGATCGAAACGCGGCTGATTCCGCTTCGCAATGTACCTTCGTGCGACTGGATTTTCTTCGCCAGTAAGAACGCCGTCAAGTATTTTTTTCGTCAACGTCCTGATGTGACCGGCAAAAGATTCGGATGTGTAGGACGGGCGACAGCAGAGGCCCTTCGTGCTGCAGGTCATCGAGCTGAATTCATCGGATCCCAAGCTGATACCCGGCTTACGGGGAAACAATTCGCTGCAAAAGTGGGTTCAGGGAAAGTGCTGTTTCCTCAGGCTAAAGGAAGCATGCGATCCATTCAGCAGCAATTCGTACGTAAGGAACAGGTGATCGATCTGCCGGTTTACGAAACACTGAAGCGCGATACGGATCCGGTGCCTGTTTCCGATATCTATGTTTTCACTTCCCCCTCGAATGTGGAAGCGTTTTTTCAAAAGCATTCCGTTGCCCATCATCATGCGGTTGTCGCCATGGGCGATGCTACTGCTGCCGCTCTTCGTGAATTTGGTATCCATCATCCCGGAATGGCCGATACTTTTGATGAAGCAGGATTGGCAAGAGCAGTGTTTGGTGTTTCAGGAAGAATAAACAAAAACTGAAAATTCACAAGACTTAAGATACTAACCATTGAACCTCATCCATCGGCATTGAAATGAACATCCGTCCACGTCGTATTCGAAAAAATCCTCTCATCCGTGAACTGGTCGCTGAAACCCGTCTATCGAAATCCATGTTCATCTACCCTTATTTCGTTACCGCAGGTAAAGACGTGACGCAGTCTATAGAAGCAATGCCGGGCATACATCGCTTCAGTACGGATACTCTTGTCAGGGACATTGAAAAAGGTTTGAAGGCAGGAGTAGATAAAGTTCTCTTATTCGGCGTAGGTGAAGAGAAGTCGGAGCATGCGCATACCGCATATTCGGAACATTCAATCATTGCTGATGCAGTACGTGAGCTTAAGACGCAATTCGGGAGCGACCTTTATATCATCACCGATGTCTGTTTATGTGCATACACCACCCACGGACATTGCGGTATCATTGCAGAAGATTATGTACAGAACGACTCCTCCGTCGATATCCTGGCTAAAATGGCCCTTGCTCATACCCGCGCCGGAGCGGATATGGTGGCTCCCAGTGATATGATGGACGGAAGGGTGGCAGGTATTCGCCACGTTTTGGATGCCAACGGTTACCAAGACACCCCGATCATGTCCTATGCAGTCAAATTCGCTTCAGCCTATTATGGACCGTTTCGCGAGGCTGCCGATTCAGCACCCGGGAAAGGTGATCGTAAATCCTATCAAATGGATTCAAGAAATGGAAGGGAGGCCCTCCGGGAAGCACTTTTAGATGAATCAGAAGGTGCTGATATACTGATGGTTAAGCCGGCTTTGGCATATTTGGATGTCATCAAATCGGTACGAGAGCAAACAAGGCTTCCCTTGGCGTGTTATAATGTTTCCGCTGAGTACACCATGGTGAAAAAAGCAGCGGAGGCGGGCCTTGTTGACGGACCTAAAATCATCATGGAAAACATGCATTCATTTGCCAGAGCAGGAGCAGATATCATCATTTCCTATCACGCCCGTGAGATCCTTGAAAAGGGGTGGGTTGTTTGATAGTTGCTTTGAAACCTGTGGCCGTATGGTCCGTCCTAAAATTTACATCGCAGAACTCTCTGCTTAATCCCCTCATAATAGCTATCTTTGCGCTCCAATTAAGCGACCATTTTTGACCATGTCACATCCGAATGAAGTCCTTGATAACGTGATTATCAAGTTCGCCGGCGATTCCGGCGATGGTATGCAGCTCACGGGAACCCAGTTCACCAATACGGCTGCGCTACTCGGTAACGACCTCAGCACATTCCCCGATTTCCCTGCTGAAATCCGGGCACCTCAAGGAACTCTTGCAGGTGTCTCCGGATTCCAGCTACACTTCGGCAGTGTCGAGATCTTCACTCCCGGCGATTATTGCGACGTGCTCGTTGCCATGAATGCAGCTGCACTGAAAGCTAATCTCAGGAACATCAGAAAAAGCGGAACCGTTATCGTCAATACGGATGGATTCGACGCCAAGAATCTGCGTCTTGCCGGTTATGGTGATGTGAATCCCCTTGACAATGGCACCCTCGACAACTACCGTGTCGTGAAGATGGATGTCACAAAGATGACACGTTCAGCACTGGACGGAAGCGGTCTTGGCGTTAAAGAAATCGATCGTGCAAAGAACATGTTCGTGTTGGGGTATCTCTATTGGATGTATAACCGCACGATGGATCACACCATCAAGTTCATCGAGGAAAAATTTTCGACCAAGCCTGAAATTCGTGATGCCAACTTGAAAGTGCTTAAGGCCGGTTACAACTTCGGTGAAACGCGTGAAGATTCCGCCTCCCGTTTTTCAATAGGACCTGCCAAGATCTCCCCTGGTACGTATCGGAATATCATGGGCAACCAAGCGGTTGCTCTCGGTCTTATCGCAGCATCCCGCAAGTCCGGTCTTCAGCTGTTTTATGGCACTTACCCGATTACTCCTGCATCTGATATCCTGCATGAATTGTCCCGACACAAGAACTTCGGCGTAAAGACGTTCCAAGCGGAGGATGAAATCGCAGGGATTTGTTCTGCAATCGGTGCTTCCTTCGGAGGATCGCTTGCTGTAACCGGTTCTTCCGGTCCGGGTATCGCTCTCAAGACTGAAGCCATGGGTCTTGCTCTGATGCTCGAACTCCCATTGGTCATCATCAACGTGCAGCGTGGCGGTCCGTCTACCGGTCTTCCTACCAAAACCGAGCAGTCCGATCTGCTGCAGGCGGTTTGGGGTCGTAATGGCGAGTCGCCGATTCCGGTTCTCGCAGCGGCCACTCCTTCCGATTGTTTTTATATGGCTTATGAAGCTTGCAAGCTTGCAGTTGACTTCATGACACCGGTGATCCTGCTTACCGACGGGTATATCGCTAATGGTGCTGAACCGTGGATGTTCCCTAAATCAGCGGATCTTCCCGAGATTAAAGTCAATTTCGCCAAAGGTGTTGAAGGAGAAAAGTTCCTTCCATATAAGCGTGATGAGAAGTTGTCACGTCCTTGGGCTATCCCAGGAACCAAGGGACTGGAGCACCGTATAGGTGGAATCGAAAAGCAGCACGAGACCGGAAATATCAGCTACGATCCTATGAACCATGAGTTCATGGTTGAAATGCGAGAGAACAAGGTCGAAAAGATCGCTGACTACATTCCTGCCATCCGTCCTGAAGTAGGTACCGATAAGGGTAAGTTGCTCGTACTCGGCTGGGGTTCCACATACGGTGCGATCAAGAGCGCTGTTCTAACGGCACGCGAAAAAGGTATCGATGTCACCTGTGCACACTTGCGCCACATACGTCCATTTCCGAAAAATCTCGGTGAATTCATGAAGAATTATGATCAGGTGCTCATCCCTGAAATGAACAAGGGGCAACTCATCAAGATGATTCGTGAGAAATACCTCGTTCCTGCCATCGGCTTCAGTAAAGTACAGGGCCTTCCTTTCAGTGCAGAGGAAATCCTTTCACGTATAGTCGAGATGTCAAAGTAATCCATCACAACCGATCAAAACAGCGATATGGAAACCACCACCGCTTCACCATCAAATTTCACCGCAAAAGAACTCGTAACCGACCAGGAAGTGCGTTGGTGTCCGGGTTGCGGCGATTATTCTATCCTCAAACAAGCTCAGTCCGTGATTCCCGAGCTTGGCATCCCTCGTGAGAATATTGTATTCATTTCCGGCATCGGATGCTCTTCCCGTTTCCCTTACTACATGGAAACATTCGGCATGCATTCCATCCATGGTCGCGCCACTGCAGTTGCCAGCGGATTGAAAGCGACACGTCCTGAACTAAGCATCTGGTTGGTGACTGGCGACGGCGATGGACTTTCCATCGGAGGTAACCATACGATTCATTTGTTGCGCCGTAATTTCGATTTGAATGTTCTTCTCTTCAATAATGAAATCTACGGACTTACCAAGGGACAATATTCTCCAACGTCTGAGGAGGGAAAGGTGACCAAGTCCACTCCGATGGGTTCTGTTGACCATCCTTTCAATCCACTTGCTTTGTGTCTTGGTGCCGATGCGACCTTTGTAGCCCGCTCCATGGATCGTGACCCAAAACATCTACAGGCAGTTCTCAAACGTGCAAACTCACACAAAGGAGCATCTTTTGTCGAGATATATCAGAACTGTAACGTATTCAATGACGGTGCATTCGAAGTTTTTACTGAGAAGGCCAGTAAGAAGAAAGAGACCTTGTTCATGGAAAATGGCAAGCCCCTCATGTTCGGAGAGAATAATGAACTGGGTGTACGTCTGGATGGTTTCACGCCTGTTGTCGTCAACATCAACGAAGGCGCATCTGCCGACGATCTATGGATTCATGATGAGCGTGACCGTGTGAAAGCCGGAATACTTGCTCGCTTTTTCGATAATCCTCGTTCAACCGGTGAGCATCACCTTCCGCGTCCATTCGGCATATTTTATGTGGAAGATCGTCCGTGTTATGAAGAGAAACTGGCTGAACAGATCAGTAACATGCGTGCCAAACGCGGTGAAGGTGATCTGGATGCACTTCTTCGCGGTCGTGAAACGTGGACTATCAGCTAAACGGAATAACTTACAGGTCTGATTTCAAGGCTGCACATTATGCGGCCTTTTTCATGAATGATGAATTTTCAGTACATGTATTTGCCTACGATGGGTAAACGTCTTCCGCTTCCGAAGGCCTTGGGTGAAACACGAAGTATGGGAGCGAATTGGTGGCGTTTATATTCATTGGCATTAACCATTTTCAAGACCCGCCTTACCAATCCGGGGTCGAAGCCTGCTGCAATCAATTCGTCCGGACCATTTCGCTCTTCGATATAACGGAATAAAACAGCATCGAGCAGGTCGTATTCAGGAAGTGAGTCGGAGTCTTTCTGTCCTGGACGCAACTCCGCTGAAGGTGCTTTGGTAAGTATGTTTTCAGGAATGATGCCCTTTCTGCTATTGATATGCCTGCATAATTCATACACCTCGGTCTTGTAAAGGTCCCCTATCACTGAAAGTCCGCCGCACATGTCACCGTACAATGTGCCGTACCCGACAGCCAGTTCGCTTTTGTTCGAGGTGTTGAGCAGGATAGCTCCACTCTTGTTGGATTGCGCCATTAGTAAAAGTCCACGGATACGTGCTTGAAGATTTTCTTCGGTGACATCGGCAGCAAGACCATCGAATGCCGGCTTCAGTGCGTCAAGTGCGGAATTGAAAATGGATTCTATCGGTATCAACTCTGTTGAAATGCCCAGGTTGTCTGCCAGCAACACTGAGTCGTCTACCGATCCGGACGACGAGTACCTTGATGGCATCATGAGTCCTTTCACATTGTCACCCCCCAGGGCTTCAGCGGCAAGACACGCTACCAACGCAGAGTCGATGCCCCCTGAAAGTCCGAGTATCGCTTTTTTGAATCCTTGTTTTACGAAATAATCCCGTATGCCCAGCACCAGTGCATCGTGTATCCGGTCGGTTTTTCCGGAACTGATCTGAGGCTGCTTTGGATTTGTGTTTATCAGGTCTTTTCCGTCGAAATCGACCATACGGATATCTTCCTTGAAACGATCAAGCTTCGTTGATACTTCTCCGTTTTTTTCAATCGCAACAGAGCACCCGTCGAAAATCAGTTCAGTTTGTGCGCCTACGTGATTTACATAGATGACCGGTATGCCGTACTTTTTAACGTTGCGTCGAAGCACTTCCATGCGTTGCTCTTCATGTAGGTAATCGAATGGTGATGCCGCGATGTTTATCATCAGAACAGGTGACTCTTCAGCGAGATGATCCATTGGACAGGTCACATACAGAGGGTCGTCTTCTGCGTTCCACAAGTCTTCACAGACGGTAAGTGCGATACGGTGCCCGTTTATTTCCACACACTGAAATTCTTTTCCCGGCTCGAAGTATCTGTATTCATCGAAGATGTCATAAGTAGGAAGAAGTGCTTTGTGAACTGATCCGGTTATTTTTCCGTCTTGAAGAATACAAGCCGAATTGTAAAGATTTTTTCCTTCTAATACAGGGTTGATCGTTGGAAGGCCGACTATGGCAGTTATTTCCGTGCACGCGTCTGCAAGTTGTAATGCAGAGGTGCGACAGTTTTCGATGAAATGTTTGAATTCAAGAAAGTCCCGAGGAGGATAACCGCAGATTGCAAGTTCTGGGAAAACAATCAGATCAACGTTTGCTTGTTTTGCCTCATGCACGTGACGAAGCATCTTACCGGTGTTTTTTTCAAAATCACCGACAACGAAGTTGAGCTGTGAAAGTGCTATGCGCATGATAAAAAAAACCGTGCATTTTTGATGCACGGTTTCAAAGGTACGATGTTTATGTTCAGAACAGAATGCCTACATCGAGTGTGAGCAGATTGGAAGTCAATTTGCTGTTTTTCAAAACCGGGTTTTCAGCTTTTTTATCCGTGATGTCAAGGAATCCATTATGGAAGGTAAGCCCGATGAGCATATCAGTGGTTCCTGACAGATTGTAGGAGATGCCGCCACCGACCAGCATCCCGATATTGAAGAGGTTGATATCATCGCTGACGTCCTCTTCGGAATATTCGTTTTCGGTATTATTGACTCCGGGATAATCCGGCAGTGAGATGGTTTCGGAGGCATCGTATCGTGCACGGATGTTGATGCTCGGAGCGATACCGGCTTGGAAGTAATACTTGATATAGCCGATTTCGTTGGTCTGCATGCGAAGGGTAAGTG
>JBJSZR010000463.1:0-8574 GCA_046090385.1 Bacteroidota bacterium | reverse complement strand
CAGCCCAAAAATCGACCAGTACGGGTTTATCGGACTTCATTACAACCTCTTCAAAATTCTGATCAGTGATTTCAATTGCCATTTTCAATGATTTTTTGGTGTTTTCGATTTACAATCGCAAAGATAGCAATAATGGGACCTTTCGAAGTGCGGCGTCAATTTGTCAGTCTATGCGTTCAATTTGAAGTCGGCCACCCCGATTGCCTCCAAATCTTCCACCAATTTCCGGCTCACCCTCACCCTGAGCTTTCGGGAGGGCAACTCCACGCTTATGTTTTCAACGGGATCGGAAATCTGGACCTTCACCATGCAAGCTCCGGGGGAGCCCGACAAGGTGCGTGTGACTTCCTCGATGAATGACTCAGAGACGGTTGATGCCGATAACTTCAGCGTGAATGTCTTGGCCATCTTATCGGAAAGATCGGAAAGGTAAGCCATGGAGGATGGACGCAGCTCGAGTTGGTCAGGGGCATTGTACCGTGACTGCACCCTTGCCTTCATGTAAACGAATGACTCCTGTGCCATGAAGTCTTTCACCTTCATGTAGTCTTCTCCGAAAACAGAAACCTGGTGTGACCCCGTGTAGTCTTCGATGATGAAAGTCCCGAAAGGCTTACCCATCTTACTGATACGGTGATTGACCTCAGTAAGAATGCCAGCCATGGCAATTTCACGATTCTTCAAAGGCGCAAGATCAGCCAACTGCTCGACTGTCGTATTGCAGAAATGGCGGATCTCAAAACGGTATTCATCCAATGGATGACCGGAAACATAAAACCCGATGACATCCTTTTCCTTACGCAACCTCTCCAGTGAATTCCAAGGCTCACAAACAGGGAAGCTTGGAACCATTATGGTGTCTGCATGATCATCGCCGAACAAGGAGGGATGCATGGAGCTGGCTGAAACACTGACTGCCGCTCCGAACCGCATCGCCTTTTCGATAAGGGTAGAAGCCTCTTTGGTAGCGGATGAAAAATATTGAGCACGGTGAGCGCCCGGAAAACAATCGAACGCACCGGCCATGATCATGCTTTCGACACACTTCTTGTTGGCTGCTTTACCACTGATCCTGCGAGCCAGAT
This sequence comes from Bacteroidota bacterium, assembly GCA_046090385.1. Taxonomy (GTDB): domain Bacteria; phylum Bacteroidota; class Bacteroidia; order AKYH767-A; family 2013-40CM-41-45; genus Pollutiaquabacter. The sequence goes on along the minus strand of JBJSZR010000463.1, from coordinate 7,489 downwards.
CGAATATATCGGAGTAGGAACCATTCGATCTTTCGTCGATGATGGACTGCACTGCAGCCTCCCCCACTCCTTTCACTGCACCAAGTCCGAAGCGGATCTGGCCTTTATCGTTCACAGCGAAATCATACTGACTCTCGTTCACATCAGGACCCAGCACCGGAATCCCCATACGCCTGCACTCCTCCATGAAGAAGGTGATTTTGTCGATATTACTTAAGTTATGCGTAAGTACGGAGGCCATGTACTCCGCGGGATAGTGAGCCTTCAGATAAGCCGTTTGGAAAGCGAGAAAAGCGTAACAGGTAGAATGCGACTTGTTGAAAGCATACGAAGCGAATGCTTCCCAGTCGGTCCAGATTTTTTCACAGATATCCTGGTTGTGCGAATTCGCTTTGCATCCGTCCATGAACTTGGACTTCATCTTATCCAGTACCTCTTTCTGTTTTTTACCCATCGCTTTGCGAAGGGTGTCGGCATCGCCTTTGGTGAAACCGGCCAACTTCTGGGACAACAACATCACCTGCTCCTGATACACCGTGATACCGTATGTTTCTTGCAAGTACTCCTCCATGGCCGGCAAATCGTATGTCACTTTTTCCCTTCCATGCTTACGTGCAATGAAATTGGGAATGTAATCGATCGGACCCGGACGATAAAGCGCGTTCATGGCAATCAGGTCTTCGAGTTTGTCTGGTCGAAGTTCTTTCAGGTATTTCTGCATTCCCGGTGATTCGAACTGGAACGTGCCGTTCGTTTCACCGCGCTGGTAAAGCTCCAAGGTCTTCTGATCATCCAATGGGATCAGATCGATATCGATGTCGACACCATGATTCTTCTTGATCAACCGTAGCGCATCGCGGACGATGGTCAGTGTCTTCAGTCCCAGAAAGTCCATCTTTATGACACCTGCGTCCTCGATCACCTTTCCATCATATTGGGTGATGAGGAGGTCCGTATCCTTGGAGGTAGCAACCGGTATGATCTCCGTAAGATCTTTAGGAGCAATGATGATACCCGCGGCATGGATACCGGTATTTCTGACCGACCCTTCAAGGCGCAACGCTTCCTTGAGAACAGCTGCCCGCAGATCGTCGCCACTGTAGATTTTTCGCAAGGCTTTTACGGACTCGATCTCATCGGCTCCGAGGTTCTCCTTGTCGCGAAGACTTTTCTCACCTTCCAGAGGCGCTTCCAGTACTCGCTGCAATTCGATGCCCGGACGTTCAGGCACCAGCTTGGCCAGAGCATTCGAATCGGGCAACGGCAAATCCAGAACGCGCGCCACATCCTTGATGCTCATCTTTGCGGCCATGGTGCCATAGGTGACTATCTGAGCGACCTGCTGGCGGCCATATTTATCGACTACATAATCAATTACCCGTTGACGACCAACATCGTCAAAATCGGTATCGATATCGGGCATGCTCTTGCGATCAGGATTCAGGAAACGCTCGAAAAGCAATTTGTATTTGATGGGATCGATATTGGTGATGCCGATGCAATAGGCGACTGCGGAACCCGCTGCTGATCCCCGACCAGGTCCTACGAAAACACCAAGATCCCTTCCAGCCTTTATGAAATCGGCGACAATCAGAAAGTACCCGGCAAAACCCATCGTCTTGATGGTGAAGAGTTCAAAGCGGATGCGTTCGTCGATATCAGGAGTGATATCCTTGTAACGGGCATTGGCACCTTCGTATGTTATATGCTTCAGGTATTCATCCTGGTCGGTGAATCCGGGAGGAAGCTGAAAGTGCGGAAGTAGAATATCCTGTTTCAGCTTGAGCGGCTCTACCTTGGACACGATCTCGTTGGTATTGTCAATCGCTTCAGGCAGATCAGAAAAAAGCTTGGACATTTCCTCCGTGGACTTGAAGTAGAATTCATCGTTGTAAAATGCGAACCGACGACCCTTTCCTGCCAATTCATCATCTGAGAACTCCTTCATGGTGGGAGTACTCTGCTTTTCACCGGTATTTATGCAAAGAAGAATGTCATGAGCATTGCTGTCGTCCTTGTCCACATAGTGCGAATCGTTTGATGCAATGATCTTGACATTGTACCTGGCTGCCCATTTGACCAATAATGCATTCACCTGGTCCTGTTCGGGGATATCATGACGTTGCAGTTCGATATAGTAATCTTCACCAAAAAGATCCAACCACCATTTGAACTCTTTCTCACCCTCCGCTTCACCTTTACGTAGAATTGTTCGGGGTACTGAAGCCCCGAGACAACATGTGGTTGCGATAAGCCCCTTGTGATACTTCATTACAAGTTCCTTATCGATACGCGGATACTTGCCATAAAGCCCTTCCATATAGCCAAGAGAGCAGAGCTTTACCAGGTTCGCATAACCTTCGGAGTTTTTGGCAAGAAAAAGCTGATGATACCGCTGGTCCTTGTCGTCGCGGGAGAATGTTTTTTTTGTTCTATCCGCTACCAGATAAAATTCACAGCCGACTATCGGCTTGATGGTGTCAGGTGCGTCCTTGGTATTATGCTTGGATGCCTCCGCTACGAATTTGAAAACGCCGAACATGTTTCCATGATCGGTGATGGCTATTGCAGGCATACGGTCACTGACCGCTTTCTTGTAGAGATCGGAAATATCGGCAGCACCGTCCAACAGCGAGAATTGCGTATGAACGTGCAAATGTGAAAACGAAGGCATTTCAGGGTTTTCTGATCAGGAAAGGGAAGGGAAAAGCAAATCGAACGACTGCTTTTTTCACCCACTCTAAGATACAGAAAGCACCGGGTTGAACGTGAATCAAGTTGTCAACAACGGCAAAAAAACGGTTTGAAGTCGATCAGGACAGCAACTGTTTTCGGCTATCGAGTGCATCCCGCAGACCGTTCGCTACGAAAGTGAATGCGAGCGTAAGCAACAGAATGGCCAATCCGGGCAAAATAGCCAGATAAGCTGACTGAGGCAGGATGATGAACCCGTAATTTTCCTTGATCATTGAACCCCAGGAAGGAGTCGGAGGCTGTGCTCCGATACCCAGGAAACTGAGTCCTGCCTCCAGAAGTATGGCAGTCGAAAAATTGGATGCGGCGACAACGAGGACAGGCCCGACGACATTCGGCAGCATATGTCTGAAAAGAATCCGTGCAGCGCTGAAGCCCATAGTTTTACCTGCCGATACGAAATCGAGTTCCCTGACACTGAAAAGCTGGCTTCGTACGATCCTGGCTACATCCACCCACATGGTCAACCCTACAGCTATGAAAACCTGCATGAAACCCTTACCGAGCACAAGGGTGATTGAGATAACCAAAAGTAGTGTAGGGACCGACCAAATGACGTTGATCAACCAGAGCACGCACCTATCCACACCTCCCCGGAAATAACCTGCTACACCTCCAAGCAGTACTCCTATCCCAAGCGAAATCAGTACCGCAATCAATCCAACCGTAAACGTCACCCTGGTTCCTACCACCAGCCGACTGAGCATGTCGCGTCCGTATCTGTCGGTTCCAAGCCAGTACTTCTTATCGAGGATCTGCGACTTCAACACAGTAGCGAAAAGTTCATCGCTTGTGGCCACGTAACGCTCCCCTTCAAGTCCGACAGCACGGACCACGTCACCTTGTACACGTACAGGATATGTATCATCCAGCGACCAGACAGCATCTGCGAGAGAAAGCTTTCGGATCGGAAGTCTATCGCCATCTCCTCTATAGGGCAGATAGAACAACATTGCATCTTCAGTCCAAACCGTATCAACCGGAATCGGCTCATGCAGATCTTTTCTACCAGCCGCCAATCTTGACCACCAGCCAACAGGGTGTTCTGATACATTTTTTCTGACCATTAACATCCGCACCGTGAAACCAGGCGGACGATTGCCGATAGGAAGGCACATGCTGGATGCGTCAGGTGTGCGATCGGGTACAATGAGGTGACAAAAAATTGTCAGTAAAATGGTCAGGAGAATGACCATCAGACCCAGCATGGCAGGGATATTTCCGCGAAAGCGTTTCCATAATAATTTACCAGGAGACAGCTGTTCCATTCTTAACCGATTCTTCCCTTCCATCGGTAAGGGAATGCCACAGCCAAAAATCCGATGATGGTAATTGAAATGCAATACACCGGCTGCAACAGTAAAATTACCGGCCAATTGACTCTCTTGCCGTATCGTCGGGCAGATGTATTCAACACCTCATACTCCATAACCGATTTGACAGCTAAAAGACCAGGCAACAGCCACAAGAGTAACGGCGTGAATACGGCAGCCAGAGAAATGACCAACAATCCGGCATGAAAGATCCACGCCATTAATCCGATGTAAAGGATCCTTCGTGCCAATACCCGCGGAATTTTAGATGCCCAACGTTGGCGCTGTGAAATGAACTCCTTGAAAGTCGCTGGTGCATTTGTCGTGACAAGTGATGCAGGTGCGGTACAGTATCGCACACTGGCAGGAGGAAAAAGATGCAAGAGATCGGTATCATCGCCTGTCAGCCGAGACCGGTCAAAGCCAGCTGTTTCAATGAAACGGTTACGACGGAACGCGAGATTGGCTCCATTACAAAACAGTGGCCTTCCGGCAAAAACTTGGGCACCTGCAATCATCATCAGCCCAAGAGACTCCAGGGATGCCAATCGCGAAATAATTCCCTTCTGCGTGTCTTCTAAAAGCACGGGACCGCAAACCAAGGAGACGCTTTCATCAGCCTCCTGAAGCATTGCTGAAATCCAACCGGAATCAGGTATGTCCACATCCGCGTCTACTGTTACAATCCAATCAGCCACTGATTGCTCGACCGCCTCATGGATGGCGGCTTTTTTAGAAAACGAGTTTTCAAGTTCAATGAGTCGAAATGGAAGTCTTGTACCGGATTCCATGAACGACAAGACAAGCTTCGGTGTACCGTCATCGGAATGATCATCCATTACAAACACATGCACCCGATCTGACGGCACATTTTGAGCATCGATGGCTTGAAGTGTACGGATGATATGGTGCGATTCGTTCCTGGCCGGAACTACAATTGTAACACTTGGAAACTCTGCTTCGGTCGCCTCAGTGTTCGCTAGATTCCAATCGCGAACACATTTGTACAAGAACCGCAGATAGGAAAGTGCGGCTATTGAGAGTAGAACGGAAAAAAGAACCAATATCATCTTCTATTGAATCGCCATCTGATAATGAACAGGCTTCCGACCATCGCAGGCAATATCAGGTTGATGAACCAAAGCATGGATGATGCGAAAACGACCTGCTCGACATCGCCGGAGTAAGGCGTGAAAATCAAAACCGCCACTGCACCGCGAATACCCAATTCAGTAAGCGCAATGGTTGGCACCACCGACATCACCAGATAGGTAACAGCGATTCCGATCACTGCATTCATAGGATTGATTACTACTTCAAAAAAATGCAGTATGAGCATGAATTGAAATACAAAAACCGCATACCTGATTATTGAATAGGTCAACATGACTGACAGTTGCCGTGGCGTGAACATGGACAAAGCATCAAGACGGTGCTTCCATGTAAGAGGCAACGGAAGTCTGGAAAGCAGCACTCCGATTCTATTGCTTGAAAAATACATGAAAAGCAGCATGCAAGAAATTGCCGATGCGACAGGGAGATCTGCGAATGAAAAAACACCTCCGGTTTCGTAGAAAGCAAGTGCGATGGCTCCTGCCACGACAGTGACAAGCAACTGGGACCATGCGGCAACAACCGTAGCCAGTGCCGCCTTTATTCTGTCAGCCTCCTGTAAAACAAAAACCCTTCCTGCATACTCACCGATCCGATTGGGCATGAAAAGACTCACAGAAACACCAGTCAGCACAGCCTTGAATGAAAGCCAAAGGGAGATCCGTTCAAGCCCGTAAATACAATTCTTCCATTTCAATGATTCAATCAGCCAATTGACAGGCATCAACATCATCACTAAGACAAGCAGGTACGCCCGATCCGAATTCGAGAAATAAAAAAGAAAAGCGCCCCACCAATCCTGCTCCAAGGCGCCCGATAAACGGCCTGCTATCAACAGGAATATCGTGACAGCCAGCAAAGGTCGTATCCAGGGCATCGCCTGCCTGAGATACTTTTGCGTACTTTCAACCATTCCCATCGTCAGCAATATTACCAAAAAACAAAGGGTCTGAATCCATGAGCCGCACTTACGATAAAGTGATTTTCGGAATCGATCCTGGCACACTGGTCATGGGTTATGGAATCATTGGGGTGAACGGTGGTACGATGAGCGTCATCGACCTGGGTGTTTTGCGACTTTCATCCAAAGACGACCATACACTAAGATTGAAAAAAATCTTTGATAGGGTCCTATCACTCATCGAGTTGCATCATCCGGATGAGTTGGCCATAGAAGCGCCATTTTTCGGCAAGAATGTGCAGTCGATGCTTAAGCTGGGACGTGCACAAGGGGTTTCCATGGCCGCCGGCCTTGTAAGAGAAGTGCCGATTTTCGAGTACTCGCCCAAACGAATCAAACAAAGTGTGACAGGTAACGGCAATGCCACCAAGCAACAGGTAGCCTCGATGTTGCAAAGGTTTTTTTCCGGTAAGGCCGCCAGCGATTACTTTGATGCAACCGATGCACTTGCTGTGGCAGTCTGTCATCAAATCGAAACGAGAAGTCACCGTCTATATAAAGTAGCGGTAAAAGCTTCTAAAAAAACCGTCAAGAAAAATGGTGGTCGAAAAAAGTCGACTGCGGGAAAAAACAAAAAAACTGATTGGGCTGGATTTCTTGACCAATACCCCGACCGGGTTCACACCAGCTGAGCACGTATCGCCCCTGCGACACGTTGCATTTCTTCTGCAGACAGAGAAAGTTTAGGATTGGCGAAATTCATATCACTCACCCGGTTCATGGGAATCAGGTGGATATGGGCGTGAGGCACTTCTAATCCGATCACCGCAACACCCACCCTTTTACAAGGCACGGCTTTTCGCACAGCATGGGAAACGCGCTGTGCGAAAAGCCAAAGTCCGGCATACTCCTCCGATCCGATATCGAAGATATAATCGGTTTCAATCTTAGGAATCACAAGCGTATGTCCCGGAGCCAGCGGACTGATATCCAAAAAAGCCAGGTACCGTTCGTCCTCAGCAACCTTATAGGCAGGAATCTCTCCGTTTATGATTCTTGTAAAAATGGATGCCATTGAAGCAAAGTATTTGAAATGGTCAGCGCGAAATCTCAAGGATTTCGAATTCCATTTTTCCGCTGGGAACTTCGATCATAGCCATGTCGCCTACCTTTTTACCCAACAAACCTTTGCCAATGGGGCTGGTCACAGAAATCTTCCCGGACTTGAAGTCAGCTTCGTTTTCTGCCACAAGCGTATAGGTGACTTCCTGACCTGACTTTGAGTTCTTGATACGCACTTTGGAAAGAACCAGAGCACGTGAATTGTCAATTTTGGTTTCATCGATCAGCCGTGCGCTTGCGATCACTTCTTCCAGTTTGGAGATACGCAGCTCAAGCAGACCTTGGG
>JBJSZR010000462.1:0-1993 GCA_046090385.1 Bacteroidota bacterium | reverse complement strand
ATTGAATATCTGGAGAACTATGACGGAATGTGTCTATCGCGGTTGCCATGCAAAGGGTGAACTGCCAGGCGGTTTACGTGTAACTCGTCGTGCCGAAGCAATGAACCTCAAACTCACCGCTGACCAGCGCTATTCGGATTTCGAAGAATGGTGCGATGTGATCCGTAGCGGGGGCGACCACTTCAAATACACTCTCGACTGGGTAAGTTGTTTTGCTCTAGCAGTGAATGAAGAGAATGCATCCTTTGGTAGAGTGGTCACTGCTCCTACCAATGGCGCAGCGGGAGTCATTCCTGCTGTAATGCTATACTACGTACTTTTCTGCAGCACACCACCTCACCGTGCAAAATCTCCGCGCACATCGGAAGACCAGATCGTCCGATTCCTGCTAACAGCTTCCGAAATCGGAAGTATTTTCAAAAAAGGTGCGACCATCTCCGCTGCCATGGGCGGCTGTCAGGCGGAAATCGGTGTTTCCTCCGCTATGGCCGCAGGAGCACTGACCGAAGCACTTGGTGGCTCTGTACGACAGGCACTGATGGCCGCAGAAATCGCAATGGAACATCACCTCGGCCTCACATGTGATCCAATAAAAGGACTTGTGCAGATTCCATGTATCGAGCGAAACACCATGGGCGCCATCAAAGCTATCACTGCGGCCCAGTTGGCCCTGAACAGTGACCCTTCGAAGGCTAAAGTTTCACTCGACGATGTCGTGAAAACCATGTGGCACACGGCACTCGATATGAATCATAAGTTCAAAGAAACCGCCGAAGGCGGATTGGCTACTGCAGTGCCGATCTCGTTATCAGAGTGCTGAGACCGCCCGATTCTTGCATCAATCGATCAGCAGCCTTTTAGAAAATCTTTTTCCTGCATCCTCCATGACGCAATGATAAATTCCGCACGGAAGATTACTGATATCGATGAAGCCGTTCGAGGAAATCCCGTCCCTACGAAATACGGATCTCCCCTCCGAAGTGAAAAGCTCCAGTGATCTTATTGCCGGTGTCGAAATCGAAAAAGACCAATTCAAACGATCGCTTGCCGGGTTCGGATAAACTAAAATGCCAGACTCGTTCGTCGACTGTACATACGTCTGGAAACTTTGTTGCCCGTAAGCATCTGTTCTGACCAGATAAACATTAGCGTCAAACGTGGCCGGATCAGAGTATTTACCTGCCAGAAGAAATCCACCGTCAGCAAGGGAAATCGGCCACCAGAATCTGTTGTCGTCATTCGGGGCACCACCATATCCTTGTGACCACATAATCGCACCACTCGTGTCGAGGCGATAAACGATTGCACGAAGAGACGTTCCCAACAGTTTTTGTCCGCATAACAAATAACCGGAATCCGCTACCGCAGTGAATCCATAGGGCTCATCTGAGTCATTGATCAAAAGAGGACGCTGAGGCAGTATGCGTGTCCAAAGCGTATCGAACTGGTCATTCAAGCGAAGCAACCAGATATCAAACCGATTGATCACATAACCTGTTTTAGCGGTTAGCATATAACCACCTTGAGGAAGTCTTTCCAGCTTCTGCGCGACTTCACCGGTGGAGGGCAAATCATAAAAATGGCTTGAAGCCACATTCAATGCTGTATCCAATTCTATAAGACAGGCACCAAACGTTGTTTGAAAAGTGGAACCAACCAACATGTAATTGCCATTCGGCAGTTCTACTACTGACTGAGCATATGAATTCCCTCCGGAGCCGAGCGAGTAAGTATGCAGCAAAGAACCCGTCGATGAGAGTTTCCTGATAGTGCCTCTGGCATAACCACCCGAGCTGATCCAGCCACATGCGAGAATGGACCCGTCTGATGTTTCAATCGCATCGTACATACGGTCGTTACCGATATTATTGATGATTCTCGTCCAAACCGTATCGCCATTGGAATCGAATCTGAATATCCACCAGTCGGAGTTGGTACCGGGCTGGCTACTGAATGAGTAAGTGGTCGCCGCAAGCACGAAACCGCCATCGGC
>JBJSZR010000461.1:0-7355 GCA_046090385.1 Bacteroidota bacterium | reverse complement strand
CTATGCGGGCCCGCCAATCGATCAGCGCCGCCTCCGACGAAGGGAAACGCTTACTGTCGATCACCGACTTGAAAACATAACTGTAATAACTGTTGCAAGACTGCGTGATGGACTCTTTAAGATCGAGTGGCGATGGGTGACCATGACATTTCGGTTTACCTCCGCCAGGCGGATAGCCTCCGGCACATGGATATCGCGAAGTCGGAAACAACAATTGTTCCTGACAAGCAATCAACGCCATCACCACCTTGAATGTGGAACCTGGAGGATACAATGCCATCTGTGAACGGTTGAAAAGGGGCTTATAAGGATCTTCCAATAGCTTGCCGTAATTCTTAGAACGTGCTCTGCCAACAAGTAAGTTCGGATCATAGGAGGGAGCACTGACCATGCAAAGAATCTCACCTGTAGCGGGCTCGATGGCGACTATACTACCCACTTTGCTTTTCAGCAATTCCTCGCCCAGGCGTTGTAGCTTCACATCAAGGGTCAGTGTCAGGTTCTCCCCGGCAATGGCTGCAGTATCGTACTTCCCGTCCTGGAAACTTCCTTTCTCACGATTGAAAACATCCACCATCATGACTCGCACACCCCGACGACCTCTCAGGTTTTCTTCATAGGAAAGTTCTACTCCGCTCTTGCCTACATAATCCCCTTCCTTGTAATAGGGGTTTTTCCTGGTAGTAGCCGAGTCCACCTCACCGATGTAGCCGAAAAGATGAGCAGCAATGGGTTCTGGATATTTTCGAAGTGTGCGGGGTTGTACAAAGAAGCCAGGGAACTTGTACAGCTTTTCCTGGAATGTAGCGTAAGTCTCCACGCTCAGCTGCTTTTCGAATAGCGAGGGTTTTACCGGAGAATAGGCCTTTGCTTTGCGGTACTTTTCGGCATACTCTTCGGGAGTCAGGCCGATCAATGAACAAAGCTCCAAAGAGTCGACCCCTTTGGCCTGCTTAGGAATGATCATCAGGTCATAAACAGGCTCATTATAGACAAGCAATTTACCATTACGATCATAGATAAGCCCTCTCGCAGGATAATCGATCACATTACGAAGCACATTGCTTCGTGCTGAGACCATGTAGGAAGTATCTATCACCTGCAAATAGAACAAGCGCAAAATATAGACCAATCCGATGGAAAGGAAAATGAAAATGATGACTGTATGCCTACCCGTTGATACGTTCATTTCGCGTAGCGGAGCGGCCGAATAGATACTGAAGCAGGAGCATCAGTGAAACACTGACCAGCACATTGAAGACCGACTTGAGGAAGGTGATGAAGAATTCATCGAACCTGAAGATCTCCAGATAAAAGAGCAACAGATGATGCAGGGTTGTAGCCAGCATCAGATACGTGAGGAACCACTTGAATCCCATCGCCTGTGGTGTTAGTGGCACCTCCACATCATAGTCGTCGCGTGGCGCAATGAATTTCAAAAGCCCTGGACGTGCGAAACAAAGCGCGACAGTGGCCGCTGCATGCAAACCGCCTGTGTCACTGAACATGTCGATCGAAATACCTGTGACGAATCCAAGCGTCAGTAAAAACGTCTTTGGAATATTCACAGGAAGCAAGAGTATGAAAAGTATGTAGATGTACGGATTGATATAGCCGTTCCACTGGATATGGTTAAGCACCATCACCTGTAAAAGCACCAGCAGGATGAAACGCACGAAATGCTGAAGGATATTAACGATCATTCTTCTGTGCCTCCTCCAACTTCTTTTGCTCTGATTTCAATACGTTATCGATGAGATATACATGTGTAAGACTACCGAATTTCGTGGATAAATCAACATCTACATCCTGAAAATTCACTCCTGTCTTCGGATCAAGCTTTTGGATCTTCCCGATCATGATCCCTTCCGGGAATATGGTTGAAAAAGAAGAGGTGACAATGGTATCTCCTACGGCCAGTTTCACATGCTTGGCGATATCCATCAGGGAGCCACTGGCAGGATCGTAACCCTCCCATACCATCGATCCGATGAAGCCGTTCTTCTGGACGCGTGCGCTTATGCGCGTATCCTTGTGCAGGAAGGAAATCACAGAGCAATAATGCTCGGACACATCCTTCACGATTCCGACAATACCATCGGCACAAATGACTCCCATCTCAGGCTTCACGCCCTGCAAGCTGCCACGATCGAGCGTTAGATAGTTGCTCCTGCGGTTGATGGAATTGTTAACGACCTTGGCAACCATGAAACGGTACTGTTGCTTGTAAACGGTGTCGTTGAACGTTTTAGCAAGTGCACTGTCCACGTAGTACGCATCCGGAAGGATGCTTTTGAGTGCCGCATTCTGTCTGGCAAGCGCTTCGTTGGTAGCTTTCAAATTGATGTATTCGGCCACAGCACTCACAACGGAATTGACTTTTACAGCGAGAGCATTTGTCGAATTGAAAAACCGGGCTCTGTGATAATTGTTATTCTGGACTATCAGGTAAAGGCAAAGAACTTCCAACAAGAGGAAGAAGATGAAAAAATTATAGCGCCAGAGGAACTGTAGAAGGTTGCGCATGATGCTGGTCGGCCTAGTGACAAAAATACGTCATGCAACCTCGATTGAGGCCTTGGATGTACAAAATAAATAAGGCCTTTACGGAATAAGGAATTTGAAACGGTCGATATTCTTCAGGGCGATACCGGTTCCGCGTACTACCGCACGAAGGGGGTCTTCGGCCACATGAACAGGCAATTTGGTCTTACGCGAGATTCGCTGGTCGAGGCCACGGAGCAAGGCACCACCGCCCGTCAGGTAAATTCCGGTCCGGAAAATATCTGCAGAAAGCTCAGGAGGTGTCATTTCCAGAGCCTTCAGAATGGCTTCTTCGATCTTGGAAATGGACTTGTCAAGGGCATGGGAAATTTCGGAATAAGTGACCATGATCTCTTTTGGAATACCTGTCATAAGGTCGCGGCCGTGAACCGCGAAATCAGGAGGAGGATTATCCAACTCTGGAAGAGCAGAACCGGCCTGTATTTTGATCTGTTCTGCGGAACGCTCACCGATCATGATGTTGTGCTGTCGACGCATATAGTCCCAGATATCATTGGTGAATACATCACCTGCCACGCGTATGGATTGATCGCAAACGATTCCTCCCAAAGCGATGACGGCAATTTCACTGGTACCTCCGCCGATATCGATGATCATGTTACCCATGGGCTCTTCCACGTCGATTCCAATTCCGATAGCAGCGGCCATGGGTTCATGAATAAGATATACTTCCTTGGCACCTGCGTGCTCTGCGGAATCACGAACTGCACGCTTTTCCACCTCGGTGATTCCCGAAGGAATACAAATGACCATTTTCAGGGATGGCTGGAATAATCTCGGTCCGGGATTGATCATGCGGATCATTCCGCGAATCATGTGCTCGGCCGCATCGAAGTCAGCGATGACACCGTCTTTCAAGGGACGGATGGTCTTGATGTTCTCGTGGGTCTTACCATGCATCATCATGGCTTGCTTACCTACAGCAAGGACTTTACCTGTGGTCCTATCCATGGCAACGATGGATGGTTCATCCACCACGACTTTGTCATTGTGAATGATCAGTGTGTTGGCGGTACCCAGGTCAATGGCTATTTCCTGGGTGAGGAAATCAAAAAGTCCCATGTTGCAACTGCTTCAGATATGTCGGGCAAATACCCGGGTGGCGATGATAATACGGTTTATATTCAGGTCCAAAAGTAGTGTATTGGAACGGAGTAGCCATCAATGTTTGAAATGCCTTATGCCGGTAGTCACCATGGCCATTCCCAAACGATCGGCTACTGCAATTGAATCCTGATCCTTAATGGACCCTCCCGGTTGAATCACGGCTGAGATACCGGCCGAATGGGCGATTTCTACGCAATCCGGAAATGGGAAAAAGGCATCGCTGGCCATGACGGCTCCCTGTAAATCGAACCCGAAATGACGTGCCTTCGCAATAGCTTGCTGAAGCGCATCAACGCGAGAGGTCTGACCGGTTCCACTGGATAAAAGTTGTCCTCCTTTTGCGAGAATAATGGCGTTGGACTTCGTGTGCTTGACTAATCGGACTGCAAATGCCAAGTCGGCGAGTTCAGATGCGGTAGGAGCCTTTTGGGTAACCGTTTGCATATCGCCCGCAGCTTCGCTCCGGCTGTCACGGTCTTGCACTACTACGCCGTTCAGCAGACTGCGGAACTGCTTCGAAGGAAGACTTATATTATTATTAATCAGAATGATACGATTCTTTTTCCCTTTCAGGACTTCCAAGGCCTCTGGGGAATAACCGGGTGCAATACAGACCTCGAAAAAGAGGTCATTCATCAGTACAGCCGTTTGGTGATCGACAGTTCGGTTGGTAGCCAAAATCCCTCCGAAAGCAGAAACGGGATCACCTGCCAAAGCGGCTTTCCAAGCTTCTGGAAGGGTATCCCTGACAGCCATACCGCAGGCATTATTGTGTTTGATGATGGTAAAAGCCGGTCGGTCGAACTCTGCAATCAATTGTATGGCGGCTTCGATATCCAACAGGTTGTTATATGATATCTCCTTTCCATGGAGCTGACTGAACGCCCGGGAAAAATCTCCGAAAAAGGCTCCCTGCTGATGTGGATTTTCTCCATACCGCAATGATGTCGCCGGTTCCAAATCGGATTTGAATACCGGCAACCCGATTTCACTGTTGAAGTGATTGAATATGGCAGTATCGTAATGAGAGGACGTTTTGAATGCATGTGTTGCCATCAGTTTACGATCTTCCATATCCGTAAAAGCTCCCTTCCGGTCCAACAATTCACTTAGCCAATCATAGTGGGTCCTCGAGGGAACGATCAATACATCCTTATGGTTCTTCGCGGCTGCACGGATCAGTGAGATACCACCGATATCGATTTTTTCAATGATGGAACTTTCATCAGCACCGGAAGCGACTGTTTCTTCAAAAGGATAAAGATCAACGATTACAAGATCGATTGTGGGAATACTGTACTCTTCGAGTTCCAGCTTATCGGAATCATTTTCACGCCTGCTTAGAATGCCCCCGAAAACTTTCGGATGCAGTGTCTTTACCCTGCCACCAAGGATGGATGGGTAATCAGTTAGCGATTCAACGGTTACGACAGGCATTCCTAAAGATTCGATGAAATCCTTGGTGCCACCGGTAGCATAAAGGGTCACTCCTGCTGAATCAAGCTTTCTCAGTAAAGGTTCCAAGCGGTCCTTGTGATAAACAGAAACTAGCGCTGACCGAATCGGGCGTGTGGTATCCATGATGAGGCGAAGTTCGTCAAAAAAAGAGGCCTAGATGATCCATTGTTATTAAAAAGCAGATATCGTTGAAAAGTGGCAAGTCCGGCTTTATTGCGGTAGTGACTCCGCATATCCTACCTTTGTACGGATGGTTTTCCCCCACTTCCGACTTGTACTTCGGCTCATCCGTGAAAGTGCACTTTTTGCATTGGAGGCACTTCGTGTAAACAAACTGCGGACACTCCTTTCACTTTTGGGAATCACCATCGGTATTTTTGCTATCATTTCGGTTTTCACCGTCACCGACGCATTAGAGAGGAAAATCAGAAAGGATGTGGAATCGCTCGGAAACAATGTGGTTTATGTGGGTAAATGGCCATGGGTACCTGAGGGCGATGAAGAGTATCCGTGGTGGAAATATCTTAACCGTCCTCTGCCCGGATACCGGGAAATGCAAGACCTCTCTCGAAGGACGAACACCGCAGAGGCGGTGGCATATGTGGCGAATATCAGCAACCAGACCATCAAGCGATTGAACTACTCGGTTGAGAACATCACGGTGAGTTGTGTTTCATACGAATATGAACGAGTGAAATCACTCGACCTTTCAAAAGGAAGATACTTCACAGAACCTGAATCGAATGGTGGCAGAGCAATTGCCTTGCTTGGAGCCGATGTCGAACGCGGACTCTTCCCTTCTGGCAATTCGGTAGGTCAATTCATAACCATCCGTGGTCGGAAATTGATGATTGTAGGTGTGATCAAAAAAGAGGGCAGTAGTCTCTTACAAAACACATCGGACAACATCGTACTGGTTCCTGTCAATTATGCACGAAACATCGCTAATCTGCGTTCCGATCAAATCGACCCGTTCATCATGGTGAAGGCGAAACGGGGTGTTCCGATGGAAGAATTGAAAGCCGATATCAAGGGTGCCATGCGATCCATCAGAAGCATACAGCCAAGACAAGAAGACGATTTCGCATTGAATGAAACCAGTTTGCTCAGCGGAAGTCTAAAAAGCCTTTTCGCCACTTTGGGTCTTGCAGGGTGGATCATCGGCGGCTTTTCGATCCTCGTGGGTGGTTTTGGAATCGCCAATATCATGTTCGTTTCAGTAAAAGAACGAACCCCGATAATCGGGATACAAAAATCGCTCGGTGCACGCGATTATTTCATCTTGCTTCAGTTCCTGGTCGACTCGGTGGTTCTTTGTCTCCTTGGCGGATTGATCGGTCTGATTCTGGTCTTCGGCTTGTCTTCATTGGCGAGCTCAGCTTTGGATTTCGATCTGTCTCTCACTTATGGCAACATACTTACCGGTATCCTGATCTCTGCCGGCATTGGAGTTTTAAGCGGGTTTGTTCCTGCATTGAATGCCTCCCGCATGAATCCGGTCGATGCCATCCGTTCAGTCTGAATGAATACCAACCGACTCGTCATCATTTAGTATGTTTGTTCCACGCGTAATCATGCGAAAAAACTTACATGCACTTATCACTGCAGCGTTGCTACTTGCAACCTCGTCACTTCTTAACACGGGATGCGGATCCGATCGGGCAGGCGACGAATTAAGTCGATCATCCATCGACCGATTTCCTAAAGAATACGCGGCCCGTGCGAATGAGGTTTTTTCAATACCCGGACTTAGAGGACCGGAAGACCTGTCTGCATTCGCCACTCCTGAGCGTACTTCCTGGAAAAAATACATGACAGGCGAACCGTCGCGCATGGCTGTACTCCTGACCGATTCAAACTCTGCATGGCTGGGAATCGTTCACGCCTTGAAAACCATCGGTGTGCCTTTCATAATCACCGACGATTATCAGAAAGCATTGCAACATCAAGTGGTGATGGTGTATCCAGTCATATCAGGTGCCACACTCACAACCGACGCATTGAAAGCACTGGCTGCTTTTCCCAGAGAAGGCGGAACTCTGATCGGCATTCAAGTACTAGGTGCTTTGAATGAAGTCTTCGGATTCTCAGAGGCCATCGCATCGCGACAACACTTCGAAATCTTCATTCAAAACGACTCATCCATCCTGACAAGTGAATTCACCGACAAGAAAGAATTGAACATATCCCTATGCGATAAAGAGCGTTTCAAGGAAACCATCGGC
>JBJSZR010000460.1:0-2171 GCA_046090385.1 Bacteroidota bacterium | reverse complement strand
GGAAAAACGTTGATATGATCCCACGCAATGCCACTGATCACCCCGATATGAGCGCGATAGAGGTGGAACTTCGGTCGCCTGTCGATAGGTGATGACAGATATTCATCCCCTTCCACTATAATGATTGGAGCATCACTCAGTGAAACCATGGTATCGAAACCTTCCAACTTCGCCCCTACCAGGTAATCGAATTCCATTGCTTGGGACCGAAGAACATGAAGGATCATGGACGTGATGGTGGTTTTACCATGACTTCCACCAATCACGACTCGTAACTTATCGAGGGACTGTCTATAGATGAATTCCGGATATGAATAAACCGGTATTCCAAGAGATTGGGCCGCTGATAATTCAGGATTGTCTGCACGGGCATGCATACCAAGAATTACGGCTTCAAGTCCGGAATGGATTTTTTCAGGAAACCAACCGATACGTTCAGGCAACAAGCCGACCGCCTCTAAACGTGAACGGGAAGGCTCATTGATCTCATCATCCGAACCTGTAACTGTCGCTCCTTTCTGAAAAAGAGCAAGTGCAAGATTGTGCATGGCGGCACCGCCTATGGCAATGAAATGAAATGCGTTACTGGACATTTTTATCAGAATAATAGCATCCACTAATTTCCCTCATTGTTGTTGTGCATGGAAGGCGATTCAAAGGATATTACCAACAGGCTGTAAGATTGTATAACTTCGCTTTCAAATAAGCGACCATGAAGATTCATGCCATTGAAACTGGAAATTTCAAACTCGACGGAGGCGCCATGTTCGGAGTAGTTCCCAAAACCATCTGGAATAAACTGCATCCGGCCGATGAAAACAATATGATAGACATGGCCATGCGCTGTTTGTTAGTAGAATCCGGAAATCGGCTTGTTCTGATAGATAACGGCATCGGCAATAAACAAGACCAGAAGTTTTTCTCACACTATTATCTTCATGGTGACGGATCACTTACCGGATCGTTGAAAAAGCTCGGCTATGACGAGCATGATATAACCGATGTTTTTCTCTCTCATCTGCACTTCGATCATTGCGGTGGTGGCGTAAATTGGAATTCAGACAGGTCAGGATTCGAGCTCGCTTTTCCTAATGCTATTTATTGGAGCAATGAAAAACACTGGAAATGGGCTACCGAGCCCAATCAGCGTGAGAAGGCCAGTTTTCTAGCGGACAACATACTTCCGATAAAACAAAGCGGACATCTGAAATTCCTGAGCGATGGCGACTCATTATTCGATGGATTCGAATTCCTGACTGTTAATGGCCATACAGAGGGAATGATGTTGCCATTGCTGACCACGCAACAAGGCAAAGTTGTCTTCTGTGCCGACCTGCTTCCTTTTGCAGCTCATGTTCCGATCCCTTACGTCATGGGTTATGACACCCGACCATTGATTACCATGGAAGAAAAAATCAAATTCCTGAATAGGGCACTGAACGGAAACTGGACACTTTTCTTCGAACATGATGCTTCTGCTGAATGCGGAAAACTGATGCAGACTGAAAAAGGAATCCGGATTTCTGAAACATTCACATTGAACAGCTTCACCGGTTATTGAGCGACTCAGCCGGTTTTTTGAAGATGACGACCCGGTTTTTTTCTGGGATTCTGAGAGCATCCAGGCTCGTTGGCAACTTCTTTTTCAGCCATACAGTGTCATTTGTCCTTTCCGGATCAACAAGTGTCACCCCATAACCACTTTGGATGACGGTGCAGGCTTTGACTTGTTTCGATTTCCACTGAATGACTTGAGATGATTCAGCAAGACTTACATTATCCATGATTCGGAAACCATGCTGAATGAACAGGATAGTGGTCGCAGACAAAATCATCGATGACTTCCCCGTTAAAAGAAAAAAGACGAAGCAGAATAGCGCAAGATATAACAGGATGCATTCAATCGCTGAAATATGCAAACTACCGATCACGGCACCAGGAAGTTCACCGATGAAGAATTCCATACCAATCAATAAATCTGTAAGTCGGCTCAAAAGCAAGCAGACAAAAGAGCCGACAGGACCTATAAACGAAAAAAAAACCACCAGTATCGAACCATAGATGATAAGGGTTGAGAGCGGAACCACGATCAGATTTGCAGGTAAAAAATAGACCGGAAAACAATGGAACTCGTACAAACCGAGCGGGGAAGTGAACAATTGCGCTGCTAT
>JBJSZR010000459.1:0-11541 GCA_046090385.1 Bacteroidota bacterium | reverse complement strand
GTAACACATTTCACTGCGGCCAATGGTCTGGAATGCATTTCCATGATCAAGAAGTTGCTCAGTTATATCCCACAGAACTGCGAAGAGGAATCGCCTGCGCTGCCTTATCACGTAGCGGATGAGTCGAGGCCCAGACTTGATTCGATTATTCCAGAGAATCC
This sequence comes from Bacteroidota bacterium, assembly GCA_046090385.1. Lineage (GTDB taxonomy): Bacteria > Bacteroidota > Bacteroidia > AKYH767-A > 2013-40CM-41-45 > Pollutiaquabacter. The sequence goes on along the minus strand of JBJSZR010000459.1, from coordinate 11,380 downwards.
GAATCAACCATATGATATTCGTGAAGTGATTGAAGATGTGATCGACGAATCCTCTTTTTTTGAAGTGCATAAGGATTTTGCCGAAAACATCGTTGTAGGGTTTGCCAGACTCGCAGGTAAAAGCATCGGCATCATTGCCAATCAGCCTGCACACCTCGCTGGTGTATTGGATATCGATGCGTCTACGAAGGCGGCCCGCTTTGTGAGGTTCTGTGATTGCTTCAATATCCCTTTGCTTGTTTTCGAAGACGTGCCCGGATTTTTGCCCGGAACCGATCAGGAGTGGAACGGCATCATCACCAATGGTGCGAAGTTATTGTACGCATTCAGTGAAGCCACTGTTCCCCGTATCACTGTGATCACCCGTAAAGCTTATGGGGGAGCCTACGATGTCATGAATTCCAAGCACATCGGAGCTGATATGAATTACGCATGGCCCTCTGCTGAAATAGCCGTCATGGGTGCTAAAGGAGCTGCCGAAATAATTTTCAGGAAAGAGATCGCTGATGCAAAAGACCCTGTTGCCAAGCTCAAGGAAAAAGAAGATGAGTACAACCGGCTTTTTGCGAATCCTTATAAGGCCGCAGAACATGGCTATGTGGATGAAGTGATAAAGCCGTCCGATACCAGGAAAAAACTTATCGCTTCTTTTGAAATGCTGAAGAACAAAGTAGATAAGTTGCCACGCAAGAAGCACGGAAACATTCCATTGTAAAAATAACGCCATGAGAACAGCCTTGTCGTTTCTCCTCCTGTCCTGTTGTCTGGTCTCTGAACTCCTGGCACAGCAGTTCGAGTGGACCCGTCACGATACCACTTCATTCTCATTCGTTCCGACTTTCGAGAACCAATCGATTGCCATCGGCAACAGTGGCGATTTGCAAGCCGTATGGCTGAAGCAGTTTTTTGTCTCATACAACTCAAGATTGTATGGCGATTATGAGATCAACAGCTTCGACTCCAGCGGAAACAAGACCTTGGCTCATACAATCGGGCCTAAGGCTTCCATCGCATCACTCAAGGTGCTTTCCAGCGGCGAATTCGTTGTTTCAGGAACCTTCATGGATACGCTCACTGTAGATGGTGTAATCCTGTTCAATGTGAACAGCCCGGTACAATACGCCTATAATTCCTATCTGTTGTGTTTCGGCAGTAACGGATCACTCAAGTGGTCCAGGAATTTTTCAATCAGCCATACCAATGTGAATGAATCATGTTTACTTGCAGAGGACCCGGTCGGCAATCTGTGGATATCACTGAATGATTATCCTAATGGTGGCTATCTCATTTGCATGAGCACTTCGGGCACGGATTCCTTACAGCGTAGCTGGCCTCCTGATATCTCGCTGATCAGTGATATCGTATTTGATGGAAGCGGATCTCTTTATTTGACAGGTGCCCTTGGACAGGATAATTTCAACTTCTGGTCGTTGAATGTCGTAACGAATTTCTCTTACAACTCTTTCCTCGCAAAAGTCGATCCTGTCGGTGATTGTCTGTGGTTCCGTAGCTTTCAGGATATCACATTTGATAATCCTCATATCGAGGCGGACGACCAGTCGAATATCTACCTGGTCAAACAGCTGTTCGATTCGGTTTCGGTCTATGGAAATTTTGTCGGTGGTCCGCAATGGGTATATGACTTCCTTGTTGTCAAGTTTGATTCTTCCGGTAATGTATTCTGGGCTTTGGATGTTCCTGATCAGCCTGCCATCACCGGAGATTTACGGTTGTCAGTTGCCGATCCCATCTCATTGACTACAGATGGATTCAACCTGTTGCTCGGCAGTCGAGGAAACGTGGATCTCGGAAACGGAGTCATTGTAGGATCTGGTTCTCCCGGCACCTCCCGTGGATTGGTATTATTGCACTATGATGCAAACGGAATTCCTCAATGGAATCTTCAATGTCCAGCCACCTACGGAATTTTCCCTCAACAGATAATTGCAGATGATGATGGAGGTTATTTTTCAGCCATCGGCTCAGGCCCTCTTCGAATCGGGAATGATTCGATTGTGATGAATCCGAATTTCACCTACTATTATTTTCTGACCCGCTTTTCAGGACCTGTATCCACCGGAATCATGCACCCTTCGATGAAAACGGAAGTCTATCCTTTTGTCAACCCTTCTTCTGACGGCAACCTCTGGATTGCATTGCCTGTAGGTAGGCATAGGATACTTTTTTCTGATTTTTCGGGAAAGAAGATTTTTGAAAACGAGTTGATTTCCGCAGGTGATTTGACAAGTCTGGAAACAGACTTGAAAGACGGTTTCTACCTGGTCACCGTGGATGATGGAGCTCCACTCAAGTGGTTGGTTTATCGTTGATACCCTTTGTTGCGCTTTTGTCGGTAAGCCATTTTGACAACTGAAATAGGATTGCCAGCACGATACTGCTCATCATCAACACATTGAATAATGAGTCGAATCCCCAGCGATCCGCAATTCCAAGACCGATCGTAGGCGCTGTGATGGTCGCGATTCCGAATCCCATCGAATACAAGGCGGAATATTGCCCTCTTCGGTCTTCTGTGCCACGCGACAATGCGTGATTCATCATGAATGGCATAGCCAGTATTTCTGAGAATGTGATGAAAACCACATATACGACAGAGAAAAGGATGGCCACTTTCCCCACATATAACACAGCGAAAGAGATCGGAAGAAGCAAAGTTCCGATGATGATGTATCTGAATGTACGTTTCTTTTTTTCGAGTAAAAGCACAATCGGCATTTCCACGATCACCACGATCGCCCCATTGAGAGCCATCAGCAGCCCGATTGTGTCCTCGTCGTACTGTAATATGCGACTGAAATATTGAGGAACACTTGCGAAAATCTGAAAGAAAATCGTACCGTAAACAGCCACCAGAGCGATGAAGAAGAGATAAGCAAAATCCCGGTAAGCGGATCTTGTAGGCGTCCGTTTCAATTGCTCGTCCTGCTTTGTTTTCTTGGGAGGATTTGCAGGCAGGTAAGCGAATAACAAGGCAGCGGCACCAAAGCTGGTAAGAGCATCCACTACGAACAGCCATTTGTAACCGATAAGCAAAGCGATGAATCCACCCGCTGCCGGGCCTACGGAAAATCCAAGGTTCACGGCCAGGCGCACGAGCGAAACCGAGCGGGTCAGATTCTCATTCGTAGAGTAGGCGGCAATGGCGGCCGAATTCGCTGGACGGAACATATCTCCTATGAGCGGATAAGCGAACATGATTATACCTATCATCGCTGGCGTTCGTGCCCATAACATCAGCAATAATACCAATCCACAACCGATCAATGCCCAGATCATGACAGAGAAATAATTGATACGATCGGTCAGCCAGCCTCCAAGGTATGATCCTGTCACACTTCCGATTCCATAAAAACTCATGATCAGCCCCGCCTCTCCGATACCGAATCCGAGATCTTTGGTCATGTACAGCGAAGTGAACAGCAATACCATCGAGCCACTGCGATTGATGAACATCGCCAGCGACAAGATCCAGATGTTACGCTGAAGCCCGGAAAACGCTTGTTTGTAAAGAGATAAGAGCCTCATCGTGGCAAAGGTACCCTATATTGCAAGGGTACAAGAATTTGTATTCTGAATGAGGCGCCTATTATCAAAAGTGAGCTGTTCAGAATAATATGCACAACTGAACGGAAGGGTATCGTTTCTACTGGTATCGACTCTTATTTTTGTATTATCATGAAAAAACATACCACTTCGATACTGTGGCGCTTTTGCGCCATTCTACTGTTATCATCGCTTTCGTTTTTCAAAGCCCGGTCGCAGGCCAATTGGGAGGTGGGTGTTAGGTTCGGTGATAACTTCGGGCTCGACGCAACTATTCCGATCGACCTTGAGCCACGGCTCCATGCTGCCACTTATTTCAGTAATGGTTTCGGCGCTGGTGCATATTTTGATTGGATGTTCGCATTGAATGAAGGTCCTGCCGGTTTGAAATTCTATCCGGGTGTCGGACCGGAGATATATTTCGGGGATGCCTTTGCTGTAGCCGTTGCTGGTGATTTCGGAGCGGAGTATTCTTTCGACTTCCCGTTGACAGTCGCAATTGATTGGAGACCTCGTGTTCAGTTTTCCGACAACAGCGGTTTTTACGGAGGGAATTGGGGAATCATCGCGCGGTACAGGATCGGTGAGGGTCTGAGTTTCCGTCGCGTCAACAAGTGATTTTCTGATTATGTCGGAGCATCTTCGCCGCATGGTTGCATTGGCGGATGATTTTTTTTCTGCTAAAAACGATCCGGAACAACTCGACGTGACTCCGGAGGTCATGGCACAGCTTGAACGGATCCATCCTGCTACATTGTCTGAGGAAGCAGTCGGCGATGGTCCGGTAGTTTGGGTCTTACTTATTCCTACGACGGATGATACTATGAAGAAATTCATAGAAGGAATTATTTCAGAAAAGCAATTGCTACAGGAGTCATCATATAAAAACTCCTACGACTCTCTTTACTTGTGCTCAGTGCTTGTGCTACCTGAGTTCAGGAGGCAGGGAAGAGCCTTCAGGACAGCTTGTGAAGCTATCGGGACGATCATGAAGGATCATCGTATACGATCCTTCTATACCTGGAATTTCAGTGATGAAGGCAAGAAACTGGCCGTAAAACTGGCTACACATTTCGGTGTTCCGTTGTCGGAACGATGAATTATTGGGAGCCTAACAACGTTTCGTAGAAAAGTATCGATTCGCAAAAGTCCTTTGCAGGCAGTCGTTCGTTTTTTCCATGCATTCCTGCGAGTATTTCACGGCTCATACGTACAGGAAGAAACCGATAGCGCTGCTCGGTGACTTTTTCAAAGTGGCGTGAGTCGGTGGAGGCGATCGATAGGTTCGGTGCTACGACTGCATCCGGAAATGTTCTTCTGATTGCATCACTGATTTGAATGAAGCCTTCGGAGTCAAGTCGGGAGGGAGCTATCGGCTCCATGGATCCGGGATGGACACGGAATTTAACACGTGGATCATCCACTACTTTTATCATTTCATCCAACTCCGCTTTTATACTGCTGCCAGGCGTGATTCTGAGGTTCACAGTCGCACTTGCATGCGCAGGCAGTACATTCTCCTTCATGCCTGCATGGCTCATCGTCCATGCTCTGGTAGTCCGTATCGTCGCATTTCCCTCCGGTATTTTCTCGTACTCATTCATGATAAGGGATGAAAAAAGCCATGGATTGGCAAATACGGCATTGTAAGGGAACTTCATTGCCGGACCGGCATGTTCCATGAACGTTGCGACAGTTCCGGATATGCTTTTTTCAGCCGGATTTTCTTTCAAACGCATGATCGCACCGGCAATGATATCGATTGGAGAGTCTTTTGGAGGGAAACTGGAATGCCCGCCGTTACTCTCGACAGTTAATTCTACAGTCATATATCCTTTTTCGGCGATCATCACCAATGCTACCGGATTTTTGACGAAAGGGACAATTCCTTCAGCAACCATTCCGCCCTCGTCGAGTAACCACGATGCCTTTACACCTTTTTTTTCCAATTCCTTAGCGATCATCGATGCGCCTTGAAGGCCACCCGTTTCCTCGTCGTGTCCTAAAGCGATATAGATGTCGCGTTTAGGACAATATCCTCTTTTCATAAGGCGCTCAGTCGCTTCAAGAATACCGATCACACCCAGTTTGTCATCTATAGTCCCTCGCCCACGAACAGTATCATAATCAGGAAGAGAAGGGAAAGCATCGAAACGCCAGCCGTTTGCAGAATCCTCCAATGCAGGGACTACATCCATGTGTGCATATAGAATGACCGGTTTCAAACGATGATCACTGCCCTTCCAGGACAATAACAGTGAATGCGAATTGACTGTATCACATTCCAAGTGGGAGAATGTAAGAGGATATTGGATATTAAGAAATTCAATCAGGGAGTCTATGCCAGGAACTTCATGACCGACAGAGTCGTCATAAGAAACGGTTGCAATTCCAACAGACTGTTGAAGATTACTGACTGCTGTGGAATCCAAGACGACTGCCTTCCTTGGCTGAAGATCCAATGGATGACGTCTCGCAGCTTTGAAAGTGTTGAATACGATCAGTACGATGGATGCCAGAACTGATAAAAGAAGGGATTTTTTTATAAAGCCTTTTAACCGCATCCGTCTAATGACGATTGCATTTTTCAAAAGGTTACGAATGCAATCAAAAATATTTTTTTTCAAAACGGGAAAGAGTGTAATGTTTCGAACCTTTTTCAAGCAGGAGTAGTACAAATCCACGACCTTAAAACCAGTTTCGACCATGACACCCGGCCTCACCAACCGAAATTTCGCCCGATTATTATATTTGGGCGATGCCGATTTTTTCGGAGAGCTTGTAATAGCTCACTTGAAAATGATCGGTAATCTGCAAGTGGATGCTACCACCTCTTGTGCCAATCTTCTAACCAGACTCGACCGAGCGGATATTCTTGTAGTTGAAGACGGGCTACAGGATTGTAAAGTTGATGAATTGCTGACAGTAATTCATCTTCGCTCTTCCAAGACACCAGTGCTTGTACTATCAGCTGATTACTCTTCCGAATTACGTTTGAAACTCCTGCTTCTAGGCGCCACTGATGTTATCGCCCGCGATGAGCATACGTGCGAAGTGTTGGAAGCGCAGGTGCGAAGATTGATCGACCAGGTCGAGTTACAGACCGCTTTGGATAATTATATGAATCGAGCAGAGGGTGTTTCCATCGGGCAAGATTCGCCTTCGTTGGAAGGTGTTACCATTCCTAATGACAGTGAACATCCGTTAGAAGTTTATACGATGGCTATCATCAGGCATTTTTTGGGCAAATACAACAACAACGTCGTGCTCGTCGCCCGTAAACTCGGAGTCGGAAAATCGACCATTTACAGATATCTTAAAGAGAACAAACTTACACTCAGCGGAGAACCTTCTGTGCTAAGAAAACCGGTTGATGCAATGGCGAATGAAGTAGCGTCGCATCAGATGACGCCACTGGTACCTGCTTCCTACGCGGATACCCATACGACTTTTAAGCCGTCAGTTGCTCCGGTTTCTCTTTCAAATCAACTGTTAGACTTGAAATACCTTCACAGGATTTCAAGAGGAGATCAATCCTTCACGACCGGCATGATGAATGTTTTCTTCAGGACGATGGAAACTCTTATCCCTCGATTAAGAGAGCAACACGCAGTGAATGATCGTGAAGGCATGTTGCGTTCTTTGGGATCGATGAAAACCCCACTGGAATCCATGGGAATGTCGCCTGCGAAACGTGCAGTGGACCGTGTCGAAAAAGACATTTTGCAGGGATTCTCACCTGTTCTGATAGCAAGGCAGATGGAAGATTTGTTCTCTATTCTCGACAGTAGCCTACAGGCCTTGAGAAATCATCGGTAGGATATGGGTAACACCTGAGCCATCTGAATAAGAACGTAAATCAGCCATGAAGACAGTCAATTCAAACGTACTGATTTCTGTCAGTACAAATCTCATTTTTATTGTGATCCTGTCATTCGTGATTTCAGCGGATGGAGGAACCGGTGGCGCAGGTGGTTCCGGCGGCAAACGGCTTGATATTTTTTCAGGTCAGAAACCGGCAAATTCACCGACCGATACATTGTCATTTGAATTGGCATCCTCCAACCCCTCTGCGAGATCCGGGGAAACCATTCCGGACAGGTTCCGATTATATGACCTGGATTTGGATGGCAATATCGCCGGCTGGGAGACCAATGAAGTCGTAAAGGATTTCAAAGAGAACGATTCTCCTTATTCTGAACGTGAAGTGTACCAGTTCATCGACTACTTTTTCTCTGCAAGCGACAGCACATCTAGGCCTGGCACGTACTAATTGCTTTTCTTTGCGCTGTAATTCAGCGGAAAATGAATATCCTTCTTATCGGTTCAGGTGGTCGCGAACATGCGCTGGCTGTAAAGATTTCTCAGAGTCCTCATTGCCAAAAGCTCTATATCGCTCCCGGAAACGCAGGTACTTCAAGCTACGGAACGAATCTGACTATTTCACCTGTGGATTTTGAGGCCATCATTGATAGTTGCGTTCGTCATGAAATCGGGATGGTGGTAGTTGGTCCTGAAGAGCCTCTAGTGAAAGGTATTGTTGAAAGGTTCAAATCCGACTCGCGTGTTGCTGAAGTACAGGTTATTGGTCCGTCTATGGAAGGTGCCAGACTGGAGGGGAGTAAAGATTACGCAAAGTCTTTCATGGAACGTCATCGGATCCCGACGGCTGCTTATGGATCTTTCACTGCTGATTCGCTTGAAAAAGGAAAGGGATTTCTTGACACACTTCAGCCTCCCTTCGTTCTGAAAGCTGATGGACTTGCTGCAGGTAAAGGCGTTCTTATCATTGATGACAGGACTCAAGCGAAAAATGATCTTCAGGAAATGTTGCAGGGAGACAGATTCGGTGCAGCTGGTAATACCGTGGTCATAGAGGAGTTCTTGAGGGGAATCGAGTTGTCTGTTTTTGTTTTCACGGATGGTGACTCCTATGTAATTCTTCCCGAAGCAAAGGATTATAAGCGCATCGGTGATGGCGACAAAGGACCGAATACGGGAGGCATGGGTGCTGTATCGCCTGTTCCTTTCGCAGGAACGGAATTCATGAGGAAGGTCGAAGAAAAGATTGTAAAGCCTACCATCGATGGACTCAAGCAGGAGAAAATACCTTATGTCGGATGGATTTTCATCGGATTGATGAATGTGGATGGTGATCCGTTTGTGATTGAGTACAACGTCAGGATGGGCGATCCGGAAACCGAGGTGGTCATTCCGCGAATCAAATCGGACCTTGTTGAACTTTTCCAATGCGCAACCACTCGACGGCTCGCTGAATATGAGTTGGAAATCGATCCCCGAACAGCCCTGACAGTCATGCTTGTAAGCGGAGGATATCCAGACGGTTATGTGAAAGGTAAAGTCATTCGTGGCTTGGAATCGGTTACGGGAAGCTTTGCCTATCAAGCAGGAACAATGCAAGCGACAGACGGGTCGATAATCACTTCAGGCGGGCGAGTGCTTACGGTCACATCATTGGCTGATGACATAGTACAAGCAAGAAACAAATCGTATGATGCCATCAATGGGATTTATTTTGATGGAATGTTTTATCGGAAGGATATCGGAGAGGACCTTCTGAAATATCAATGACAGTAAGGGATCAGCGGTAGTAGTAAGAAAGTATCAGTACGATTGTGAAGAGCCCGATGGCCACAGCGCCGAGTGTCAGGAAATCTTTGTGGTCTTTTCTCAGCCGGTAGATTTCATTTGTCTTAAGGACAGAGGTAAGCACCGTGGTGAAAGTACTTTCATTCCCTTTGATGAAATAATCGATAGCACCGGCACGCAAAGTGCTAAGTGCCACATCGAGTTTATCGTGAGATGAAAGCATGACTACCGGTATAGCATCATTCCGCTTTCGTACTTCTTCAAGAATCTGCAGTCCGTTCAGTTTCCCCGATGCTCCGAAGTCGTAATCGCAGATGACGAATTTTTTATCCTTCGGATCAAGAGTAGCAAGGAATTCTTCACCACTTGCGAACGTCTCCACATCATGGATGTTCATGGAATTCAGATAGTCCTTCAGCGTTTCGGTAAAAAACGGATCATCATCCACCAAGACGATTTTGAATTCAAGATTTCTTTTCTCTGAATTCTCCGGAAGAAGGGCGAAATGGTAGAAGTCGTACATCCGGAGCTTGAGTGAATGACCGATCAGTCGAATTTTTCGACAGATTGGTTTTTGGAGCTATACCAAAGCCAACCGAAAAAGGCGAAGAATCCGATGGCGATCAGGATTTTGTTGAGGAAAAGACCAATGAAAGGAACCACAGTGAAGAGCCCTTCAAAGACATCGCGCAGGAAATACCAGAAACCGGTCATGATGGAGTTGAATTAACTAACACAAATATAGCCATCGGCTTCAATTTCCTCCAACCGAATTTTGCCTACTTTTAACACGAATGATCCGGTTTTTCAAATCGCCTCAACCGGCAGCCTTGTTTGTTATTCCATTCATTGCCATAGCTTTATGGGCAAGGGGATGGGGGCAAATTCCGGTTTTCGAAGGATCTTCATTATCGCCACTTTGGAATTACATAGTGCCTTTTTTTCAATCATGTCCTTCTTTGATCCGGCTTTTCATCATGATCGTGCTTATCAGCGGTTCAGCGATTTATTTCAACTTACTGCTTAACAGGCATGAAGTACTTTTCAGGAGTTCCTATTTCTCCGGGTTTTTCTATGTGCTTCTTTCTTCCGCAATACCGGCATTTCATTCTGTGCATCCGATTCATTTCACAAATCTTTTTTTGCTGATTGTCCTTGATCAGGGTTACCGGATGTATCGGGAGAGCCGACCTGTCGGCACGTTGTTCAATGCGGGTCTTCTTATCGGACTGTGTTGTCTGATTTATCTGCCACTGGTTCCCATGATGTTCTTTTGCCTGTTGCAGATTTCGGTGCTTCGTTCGTTTTCCTTGAGGGAATTTCTGGTCCTCTTGGTCGGGCTTTTCATCCCGGCATTTTACTTGTCTGTCATCTGGTTTCCGGATCAACTTGTCGTACAGGTCAAAAGCATGTATGATTCTCTTTCGCACTTCAAACCACAATTCACCCTTCCGCGTGAATTGCCTGTACAGGTGATGGCCGGATTACTTTGTGTCATACAGCTCTTTTCCATGATCCGTTTACGAAGCAATTATTATAAGAATGTGGTACGCATGCGCGATTTCCAGCAAGTGATTTTCCTGTTGATGTTCAGTTCGGTAGCTGTTCTTTTCTGTGTAGGCAAGGTGGAGTTGATACACTACCTTGTGCTTGTTACACCACTCTCGGTTTTTGCAACCTATTATTTCGTTTCGGGTCGCCGTTTTGCCTGGTACTATGAGACACTCTTCTGGGTGCTCTCTTCCGCAGTGATTTGGAATCAGGTCATTTAGGTTGCAGGCTTCTGAATCACTTTTTGATCCAGGTCCTGCGTGCGAGGTAATGGTCCTCGCGCTTGCGCATTTCCTTGCTCTTCATCGGTGATTTATCAGAGTAATTACATAGGTGAAGTATACCGTGAATGATTACCCGGTGAAGTTCATCATTGAATGAAACACCGTAGCTTGATGCGTTTTCTATTACCCGCTCAACGGAAATATACAATTCACCGTTGATGACCGATGGATCGTCGCCAGTTGGAAAGGTGACGATATCCGTTTCGTAATCATGATTCAAGAAACGTTTGTTGATGGTCCTGAGGAATTTATCATTGCAGAAAACTATATTGACGGCACCTGCAGTGAATCCTTCATTTCGGATGGCTTTGCTCACCCACTGAACGACCTCGTCTTTGGCACTGAAGCGGAAGCGTATGTCTTCTTTGAAA
>JBJSZR010000458.1:0-3286 GCA_046090385.1 Bacteroidota bacterium | reverse complement strand
TATGAAAACCTCTCAATAAGGGGGTACATGCAGGTACGCTATAACCGACTTCTGGAAACGAACGAGGAGCTTGCTTGCAAGATCAGGTTGAATGTAGATATAGACTTGCTTGCTGATTTGACCGAAAAGTATCACACGCATCCGTCTCATGTAAAAACCGCCGTTATTGCCCCACGATTTATCGCACTGATCACAACCAAGCTCCTCGTTCGTTTCCAGAAGTCGGTTATAGCGTACCTGCATGTACCCCCTTATTGAGAGGTTTTCATACCACTTTTTATCCTGGCTGGTTTTAGCCGATTGTCCGGATGACGCTGTCGAGTCTGAATCAGCAGTAGCTTTCGATAAATTTGAAAAAACACTGATAATGATAACGGCTATGATGTAAGTGGTTCTCATGACCTTTCGTTTATTGTAGGTCACAAAAAAATGAACAGCACGTTAACTAAAAGCCTCTTTAATGTTAATCCAATGTTAATTGTTAACGGATTTGCACAGGATTATTAACAAAATCTGGATCAAAAGCCATAGCTGAACGAGAGGCTCAGATTGGTACCGAATATGGAAGAGGCAATGACACCATCGCCTGATCGGTCGAACCGGCCATTCCCATCAAGATCCTGATAAAAGACATTCGACTGATTGAACAGGTCATTCACCGAAAACCGGAGCTCTCCTGTCTTCAACAACTTTTTGCTGACCTGACAGTCGAAAATGCTTCGTGGTGCTTCAAGTATATCGAGATACCCTTGGTTGCCTACCTGGAAAATCCGCTTGCCGATCCTATTGAAGGCAAGACTAATCCCTAGACCGTTCTCAGGATGTTGATACTGCAAACCCATGTTTATGACATATGGTGATTGTCCTTGTAATGGCCGATCGCCTGCCGAGCGAAGGTCATTGGATACGTCTACTCTCGATTTCATGATGGCGACATTCCCGGTTACCGATATGTTTTCCCATTGAGGCCAGGAGCATATGTTTTCCATGAAATCAAGTCGCTTTCTCCATTCGGTTTCAACTCCGGTAACGTATGCGCTGTTGGCATTTTGATAGCTGATCCTACGAGAACCTGCTCCTGAACTCTCGACAAAAGGTTCGATGGGAGAATCGAAATTCTTATAGAATACGGAGAATGACAATATCTCTCCTGGCGTCGGAAAGTATTCATATCGTAAGTCGTAGTTATCGATGCGGGTTCGCACGATGCTTGCATTTCCGGCAACAGATGTCGCATTCACGAAATCATAAAAAGTAAACGGAGCCAATTCCCTGAATTCCGGACGAGCAACTGTTCTGGAGGTGGCCGCTCTCAGATTGGTCTTTTCAGTCAAAGAGTAGGTCAGATTCACTGAAGGCAATAAGTCAGTGACGTTGGTATTCACTTCGACAGCTTCGTTGCTGTAGCCGTAGGAGGATAACTGCTGATTGAAATTCTCGACCCTCAATCCCCATACGGCCCTTAGTTTGTCGGTTACCTGATCATCGAACATGATGTATCCTGCAGTTAGTTTGGAATTGGCAGTATAGGCATCGGATGGGTTGGTTATTTCATCAACACGGAATCCGTTCGGATTCATATGTTCGGCAGTGAACAGGTTTTGGACAGGCTGTTGCAACAGACTCCAATCGAATTGACCTGCATTCGATACTACATAGCCTAATACCCGCGCATCGAATGAGCGGTCTTTATAAAGCCCCAAGCCACCGGTCTTCAACGTGTGTGTTTTACCGGATTTCGAAAGCGGTATGGATATATTGAATTGCCCCGAGAGGTTATATTCGGCAAGGTTAGAGTAGAACTTTCCTGCGTAATTGGGAGAAGCGGTACCGAACGGTACATAAGCGTAGTACGAAGTGTCTTCCGGACCTGCATAACTGTCACGGTAATACAACATTCTGCGCAGATCCGGTGTCTCTTGTCCGATACGTGTGTAAGCGATGTTCCAATCGGCTCTAATTCCATTATTTCCAATAGCGTGATCGCCACTTAAACTTGAATTTACGAAGGAAGTAGAGTTGTACCAAAAGGCATTAGCTCTGATGTCTTGCGCATTTTCAATGTCTTTTCCGGTACGATCGATGACAAGGTCATTCGCATTACTTGATATGAGATTTTTGAAAGAGAATTTGCTCCGATCGCCGGCACGGTAGGTGACATTGAAAAGGGCACCCCAAAACACATTCGAACGGAACTGGTTGTCATAAAAAAGGAAGTTCTGTTGCCCATCGAAATCGTAATCGGACCGTTCAGTGGAAATCAGTCGTCGCGAACTGGAATATGTCAAAGCTCCGATATAACCGATACGGTCTCTCCCGAATTCTTTGGAATTACCGAAGCTGAACTGATGACTTTGAAAAAGGGGCGAGGAGGATTTGCTTTCACCTGTCCAGTCATTCTGCAATTGTTTCGAATAGTCATAGCGCTGTGCAGTCGAAGCAGATTGAAGTGTTTCTGTGGAAGGAAAATCTCCCGGTAAGGATCTTGTGCCATCATCCATTCCCAACCAATCGGTTTTTCCACCTTGGTAGGTTCCGTATTTTTTAAACGTGGATTGTATGTTCATGCCAGTACCTACGTTAAGACGTATAAATCCTTCATCAGGAATGTCCTTCGTGTTGATCTGTAACAGTCCACCTGAAAACTCACCGGGCAGATCGGGTGATGCTGTTTTCACAACGATGAGGTTATCCAAAAGATTGGCAGGAAAGAGATCGAAAGAAAACGCTTTGCGGTCAGGTTCTGTACTGGCTAATGGCGCTCCATTCAGCAGGGCTCCGTTATATCGGTCGTTCAACCCGCGTATTACGACGAATTTCCCCTCCTGTATAGAGGCGCCACTCACTCTTTTTATGACCTCACTTGTGCTTTTATCAGGAGTACGTCGAATTGATTCAGCCGAAATACCGTCTTGGACGGTGGCTGATTTTTTTTGCATTAGTAAAAGAGAGCTGGTGTTTTCCCTTTTCATTTCCGCAACTACCACCACTTCATTCAATTCCTGACTTGCGGTTGTCAAGCCGAGTTCCAGTTGAGTTGTTTCATCGGCTTTTACAATCACCCCTTGGATCGTCTTTCCTGCATAGCCGACATACTTGACGCTGATGTTCCAGGTACCGGCTTCCACATTTGAAATGACGAATCTGCCGTCCAGGTCGGTTGTGGTTCCGGTAGATGTTCCATCGATAATTACCGGCACACCAATCAGTGTTTCGCCGGTTTGTCCGTCAAATACTTTTCCGGAAATTTTTCCTTTGCCAGTGCCCTGGGCAATAACAGTGATGG
>JBJSZR010000457.1:0-4362 GCA_046090385.1 Bacteroidota bacterium | reverse complement strand
GCCATGAAAAAAGATATCCATCCGCAGAACTACAGAATGGTGGTTTTCAAGGATATGTCCTGTGACTATTCCTTTATCACTCGTTCTGCCGCTGAAACCAAGGAGACCATCAAATGGACCGATGGCAATGAGTATCCGCTTGTAAAGCTGGATATCAGCCATATGTCGCATCCTTACTATACCGGTAAGATGAAGCTCATCGATACCGCCGGTCGCGTGGATAAATTCCGCAACCGTTATGCCAAGAAGCAACAGCCTAGTGGCAAATGATTTTTTGAGGAAATTTATTGGAAAGTCCCTTCCTTTCGAAGGGACTTTTTCTTTTCTATTTGGTTAATTTTGGAACTCATAACCATTGAGCATCTCGCCTATGAACCTGCTCTTTTTTGACGACAGTGCCAGGGTTTCCCTGCTTCCGCTGACCTTCACTCGTCCGGTTTCAGAAATCCGGATCGGCATCCTTACCATTCGAGAAAAATGGGAGCAGTTCATGCAGCAGAAAGCCGCAGGCTGGCTCACGGAGGGATATCTTCAGGGTAAATACCCTCTTAATATCTCTGACGACAACATCCTCCTAAACGGATCCGTACTGCCTAACCCGAAGATGGTCGATGAAATAAAGTCCCTGCCAATCGGATCTCGCTTGCTCTCAGCAGGCATTCCTGTTGCATACAGGCTGTCTTTCGAGCAATTGCAAGGCATGAGTCGCATAGACCAGGTTGTTGTTGAGAAAAGTCTGAGTTCGACTGCTGCGCTCCACCGGATCCGTTATAATTGGGATATTTTTTCCATGAACGATGAGGCAATTCGAAATGATTTCGACCTAGTTACTGCCGGCCGAAAATCAGCACCTCTTTCCTCGACCAACCGTTTGATCGGAGAGGGTCCGGTTTTCCTGGAGGAAGGTGCAACGGTGGAATGTTCCACAATAAACACTAAAAACGGCCCGGTTTATATCGGTAAGCATGCTGAGGTCATGGAAGGTTGTGCAATCAGAGGGCCGTTTGCACTTTGCCAGGATGCTCAGTTAAAGATAGGTGCACGTATTTATGGCCCTACCACGATTGGCCCTGCTTGCAGAGTGGGAGGCGAGGTCAACAATTCCGTGATGTTCGGATATTCCAACAAAGCTCACGATGGCTTTCTGGGCAATTCAGTAATTGGTGAGTGGTGTAACCTGGGTGCCGATACCAATAACTCGAATCTCAAGAACAATTACTCCAATGTCAAGATGTGGAATTATGAGGATGAGTCATTCGTGAATACAGGTTTGCAATTCTGCGGACTGGTCATGGCTGACCATTCGAAATGCAGTATCAATACCATGTTCAATACTGGAACAGTTGTAGGCGTAAGTGCCAATATCTTCGGAACAGGTTTTCCGCCCAAGTTCATCCCTTCCTTTTCTTGGGGAGGATCTGAAGGGTTCAATTCCTATCGCGTAGAGGAGGCCATGGAAACTGCGAGCCGGGTTTTCGAGCGCCGTAAATTGAAATTCGATGAGCATGAACAGGCCATCTTCAGACATCTCTTTGAAATAACCACCAAATACCGCTCCTGGTGATGGGTCAACTTTCTACCGATTCTTTGCTGACTGATACATTACTCTATTTCGTACCTGCAGTGCTGGTGCTGATGGGCATGTTCATGGTCATTCGTCGTTTCACAGACAATCAACTCGCTGTGTTGCGGAAGATGATCGAGCGTGATTTGCAACTGAAGGTCATGGAAGAAAGGTCTACCAAACGTTCTTCATCGTTGCCTCTTAAACTTCAGGCTTATGAGCGTCTTATTCTATTTCTCGAACGTATTTCTCCCAACAGTCTGCTCGTACGCGTCCAACAAGGTGCATCAACATCCCAGTCGCTTCATCTGGAGTTGCTGGTGACCATCCGTACGGAATTCGAACATAATCTGTCGCAACAGCTCTATGTGTCCGACGAAGCCTGGACCAAAGTATGTGAAGCCAAAGACGAAATCGTGGAGATGGTCAACGATGCCTATCGTAGTGTCGGCCCGAATGCTTCAGGTGTGCAGCTGAGTGCTAGGATATTCGAACATGTCATGGGATTGGATGTATTACCCACTCACAAGACCATTTCGATCCTAAAGAAGGAGGCTACCTCCATTATTCAGTGAGCGTAACATCTTTGCTTGTTGAAATCCAATGAGGTCGAATATCTAAAAACAGTTCACATGGACTCAAAGAAAATCGTTACGGAGAGTGGGATAGAAGTGAAAGCGGTTTATGAAAGATCTGTGTCGGATACAGGACAGCCCGGCGAATTTCCATTTACAAGAGGCATACAGCCTGATATGTACCGGGGTAAACTGTGGACCATGCGACAGTATGCCGGTTTTTCCACAGCGGAGGAATCCAACCGTCGTTATCATTACCTTTTGTCACAAGGCACTACCGGCTTGTCCGTGGCGTTCGATTTGCCTACACAGATCGGATACGATTCCGATCATGAGCTTTCCGAAGGTGAAGTCGGTAAAGCCGGCGTGGCAATCGACTCTTTGCGTGATATGGAAATCCTTTTCGATGGGATTTCACTGGATAAGATTTCCACGTCGATGACAATCAATTCCACTGCATCGATTCTGCTTGCATTTTATATCGCACTTGCACGCAAACAAGGGGCCGATGTAAGGCAGATCTCTGGAACGATTCAGAATGATCTTTTGAAGGAATACGCGGCTCGTGGAACATTTATTTATCCTCCTAAGCCTTCAATGCGCATCATCACGGATATTTTCGAGTATTGCAGTAAGGAGATTCCTAAGTGGAATACCATTTCCATCTCAGGCTATCATATCCGCGAAGCAGGTTCAACTGCCGCTCAGGAATTGGCATTCACACTTTCTAATGGAAAAGCGTATGTGAAAGCGGCTATCGAAAAGGGTTTGGATATCGATGTATTTGGTAAAAGGTTATCATTCTTTTTCAATGCTCATAACAATGTATTCCAGGAGGCTGCCAAATTCCGTGCTGCTAGACGAATGTGGGCTGCCATCATGAAGGAATTAGGAGCAAAAGACCCTCGTGCCATGATGTTGCGTTTCCATACTCAAACCGGAGGATCCACTCTGACAGCTCAACAGCCATTGAATAACGTGGTTCGTGTCACATTGCAGGCTCTATCAGCAGTATTAGGAGGAACCCAGTCCCTTCATACCAATGGCTATGACGAAGCTTTGAGTCTTCCGACTGAAGAGGCAGCCAGGATAGCATTGCGGACGCAACAGGTTGTCGCTCATGAGAGCGGTGCCGCTGATACAGTCGATCCGCTCGCAGGTTCTTATTTCGTGGAATCTTTGACTGATGAGTTGGAACAGAAAGCCTGGGAGTACATCCACAAGATTGATGCGATGGGTGGTGCTGTTTCAGCTATAGAGGCCGGCTATGTACAACAGGAAATCGCACGTGCATCTTATGAATACCAGTTGTCTGTCGAGAGAGGCGAACGGATCATCGTAGGGGTCAACCGTTTCACGATGGAAGAGCCTCCATTTGACAAGTATTTCATGGTTGATGATTCCATCCGGCAGGTGCAAATCGCCAAATTACAACAGCTGAAATCAGATCGCGATCAAAAATCGGTATCAGAGGCCGTTGCCGAGGTTGAGCGTGTTGCAAAAGACGGTGGTAATCTGATGCCTGCAATCATCGATGCAGTGGAAAAGTCGGCTACCCTGGGAGAAATCGCTGATGCGATGAGAAGGATATTTGGAGAGTACCGTTGAGTCAAGCGGTCGGATTTTCAAATCTCCTGCGGTCAATTGTTCTTATCGACGATTATGAAGATGTCTTCGTTATCTTTTTTCATCAGATATTTTTCACGCGCGTACTTTTCCAGACTTGCTGTGTCGTTTTTCAGCCGATCCATGCTCTCTTTGTTCTTCGCGATTTCGGCTTTATAGAAAGTCTTCTGTTCTCTAAGCTGGTTCAGGTTCTTGTTGTAAGAGTAGGTGGTGAGGAAGTCGTTCTTATCGAAGAAGGTCATCCAAACCAGAAATCCCAGTGTGACCAGAATGTATCTGTTGTTCATTTTCCGTAGGAAAACCATCAACGTGGAATCTTTTTTCTTGGCCATGGCTCTAAATTAACGGTCTATCCAACGGTTTTTTTCATGAATATATTGTATTGTGAACATGGGATTGTTAGGGGGAAGAGTGTCATTGCCGTGAAATCGCCATGTGCCGTTTATTTCGGATTGATCCATGATACGCACGATACCTCGCGGATAAAAAGGTGTATGCTTTTCGATTTCTTTTCCTGTTCTCTTCCAGTCTTTCATCATCTCTCTGTATTCTTCCTGTGCAACTGCCATTTCCGGGTAAAAGAGTATCGCTTTTAAA
>JBJSZR010000456.1:0-5684 GCA_046090385.1 Bacteroidota bacterium | reverse complement strand
GGTATCAACTACCACTGCACTATTACAGGTAGCAGTACAACCGTTGCTTTGAGTGACTACGACTGTGTAGGTGCTGCCGTTGTTTACAGTGATGGTTGAGTTAGTGGAACCACCCGGACTCCAAGCATAACCTGTAATGGTGTTGGTTGCGGATGCAGTAGCATTGGCAGTAATCGTAGAGGTTGAATTCGTACAGGTGATATCTGCACCAGGTACACAGTTTACAGTTGGATTCGTATTATTTGAAGCCAATGTGGTACTGGCAGTAGCTGAACAGCCGTTGCCAGCTTGCTCGACTGTAACCGAGTAGGTACCCGCTGTGCTCGTTGTGAAGGAAGCATTGGTGTTGCTATTCGACCACGCATACGACAAGGTGCTTCCGTCGCAAGCTGTCGCCGAAGCAGAAACCGTACGGGAAGGATTCGTACAAGTGATAGGACCGTTGTTGGATGCAGTAACAGAAGGCTTGCAAGTGTCGACCGCAAGTGTCGTAGAACCAGTCGCAGTACAACCATTCACACTCTGAGTAACAGTTACGCTGTAAGTAGCGGCGTTGCCGGTGGTGAATGAAGCGCCGGATCCCGATGGAGTCCAGGAGTAGCTTGCAATGGACTTGCCTGCACAAGCGGCAGCGTTTGCAGATACCGTGCGTGATGGATTAGCACAAGTGATAGGTCCGTTGTTGGACGGGGAAACACTAGGCTTGCAGGTGTCGACAGGAACAGAACTGGAGCAGGTAGAAGTACATCCGTTGCTTTGTGTTACGGTGACGGTGTAAGAATCTCCGTTGTTTACGCTGATCGATGAAGTCGTAGCGCCACTGGGCGACCATGAATAGCCTGTGATCGTATTACCGGCAGACGCAGTCGCACTGGCAGAGATCGAAGAGGAAGTGTTTGAACAAGTGATATCAGCACCAGGTGCGCAGGTCACTGTAGGTGTGGTTGTATTCTGGTTCAAGGTAGTTGAAGCAGATGCTGAACAACCGTTGCCGGCCTGGGTGACAGTTACAGAATACGCACCCGCATTCGTAGTAGAGAATGATGATGAGGTGCTACCGGTTGACCATGCATATGAAAGTGCACTTCCATCGCATGCTGTTGCTGACGCAGTAATTGTACGGCTGGTATTCGTACAGGTAATAGGCCCGTCGTTTGTGGCACTTACCGATGGGCTGCAAGTATCAGCTACAACCGTTGCAGTGGCAAGACGTGTACAGTTGGAGAATGAAAGGTCAGAAACAGCCACCGTGTATGTACCGGGTGTACTTACAGTGACAGTGTTGGTTCCCTGACCACTGAGAATGGTGCCAGGACCAGACCAAACGATAGTTGCATTAGCAGGATTCACTCCGGTAACTGTTGCGGTCAAGGTTGCAATTGGAGATGAACAAGTCACTGTTCCGCCATTTGCCGCTACGTTGAGACTTGAAAAGTTACCGAACAGGTAAGGACCGGCATAGTCCTTCAGAGAGGCGGTGAACGAAGTGGATGAACGTGTCTTTACAAGCAGGCTGCCGAACAGGTTAGCGCATTCAGCACCAGTGCTGAAACGTGTTGCATCGAGACCGAACTCCGTGAAGTCGATAGCACAAGAAATCAACTGAAGTTGTTGGATGTCGTTTGTGAAGTTGGCGCCAGGATTGATGATATTGCCCCAAGGTGTTCCTTTGGTTGCAGTGATTGAATTGGTTTGCGCATAAACAAGACACTGAGCAGAAGATGCTCTGCGCGGACTGATTTCGGCGTAGCCGTAACCGTTTGCACCGATTCCACTGTCAAATACGCCCGTGAACAGGAATGGCACGTTGGGGTGAGCAATGGTATCGTTGAAGCTTGCAAAAGAGTTAATGCCTACACCAAGTGAATCAGGCTTGATCCATACACGTACGCTGTAGGTAGGATTCGTACCTCCGTTGTCGTAGTCGATTGCGATAAGAACATCTCCAGGATGAGTAGTGAAACCAGTTGCATCCGTATAACCTACATTGTGACCACCTGTCAGCGGACTTCCGGTATTGATAGGATGTCCGTTTGCAGGATTGAAAGAAACGAATGGTTCGCGGATGATTTCGAAATCGACGTGGTTATCACCGTTCGTCTCAAGGCGGGAAGCGAATGCATAACCATAAAGCTTTGGAACGCCATTTTCGCGAAGATATCGAATATGACCGCCTACGTCAACAAGATCGTTTTTCTGCGGAACGTTACCGATACCAAGGGACCAAGTAGCAGGATTATCGCCATTTTTGTTACCGTTGCCGGCAAACATCGATGAATCGAGCGTAGCAGAGGTCGAGAAGTTATCGCGACCGGCAACTCCATCCAGATAAACGATAGTATCACCGCCTTGTACGCGACCGAAGAATGGGGGTACCACCATTCGCTCTTCGAAACGAACATTTCGGTCTACTACTGAAGTGGCATTGATCAGGTGATTCCTGAAATCAGCTGCTGTTGCCTGGAAAAGTGGCTCACCGGAGGAACTCATGGATTGAGATAAGCCCTCACTGATCACTCCGATACCTTGGTTGTTACCGGGGCTTAAAACAGAAGCATCGAAAAACCAGTCGTCTGAGTTGTAGAAAATCGGATCGTTAGGACTGTTTGCATACAGGTCTGCATCGATTCCGAACCAAGCCACATTTCGCAACTGGTTTGCACACAGGTTCACAGAAGTCTGTGCCTGTATTTTCATAGATCCGATAAAGCAGAATAGCAGCGCAAGCGCAAACCATCTACTCACCGGATGAGTGGTACGTAATTTGTGATTCATGTTAGTTTGGATTGATTAGGGTTTTATTTATTTGATTGGTTATAGTTTACTTAGGCTATGTGTTGTCGAAAGTGTCAAGGTGGAAATGGATAAAGCCAGATTGGATCATCAAAAATATATATAAACCTGCTTGGGAATAAATTAAACCTGTTTTTTAAAATATGTTTAAAAGCCTTAACTGGCGCGGTTTTCACCGCTTCATTTGGAATACCAAAAGTAGTTTTTTGATTCTTTATGGCCAATGTTTTTATTAATCCCCCATTGTGAATTATGCGAACGGCCTCATAAACTTGGTAAACATCAGTTTTCAACATTTGTTGTATCGGCCTGTTGAAAACCGCTTCTGGCGAGGGTTTTCGGAGGCTTTGCAATGTTTGGATAACGCTTAACAAAAGCATTTCACAAAGCTAAATGCCGTGTAAACGGATTCACAGGACACAGATCAGTGATTTGAATCAGTCATGTGCAGGTACATGTAAAAGCCTCGGTTAATCAGTATCTTTCGAACTTAATTCAATGAATAAATCGATGATCTCGAACAGACGCAGAATGTTGCTGATACTGGGCTCCGTCTCTATCGGAAGCCTGATTTCATTTTGGATCATTAAAAAAAGACTCGGCACACTCAACCAGAACGACTATCTGTCGTTGCTCTTCAATTTCATATTTGCCGCAGCAGTGGTGGTAGGTCTGGCAATGTTCCTGCAGAAAATGAACAAGCAGGATGATGCGGATAATCAAGAGTAAAGCTTAGACCGCCCTTACCAGTACGTAATTCTTTTTACCCTTTTGAATTAATAGATATCTATTGTTCAGCAGGTCAATTGATGAAACGTTGCGTGCAATGTCGTCGGTTTTCTGTTTGTTGACTGAAACGCCACCTGCCAACACCATTTTACGCGCTTCGCCACGCGAAGGGAAAATACACGTCTTATCGGCCAGGAATTCAACCAGATTAATACCGATTTCGAGTTCAGCTCTTCCAATTTCCACTTGTGGCACCCCTTCGAAAACAGCCAGCAGGTCATCCTCTGAAAGTCGTAAAAGCGCTTCCGAGGTACCCTTGCCGAATAGTATATCAGAAGCCTCTACCGCCGCTTGATAAGCGCTTTCTGAATGGACACGTACAGTTATGTCTCTGGCAAGCTCTTTCTGAAGCAACCGCAGATGCGGAGCTTTGTTGTGTTCTTCTTCCAGCGCCTCGATTTCTTCTAGGGTCCTTAGGGTGAAGATGCGAATGAAGTTGCCCACATCCTCATCAGAAGCATTCAGCCAGAATTGGTAGAACTTGTATGAAGACGTGCGCTTGGGATCCAACCATACATTTCCTCCTTCCGTCTTTCCGAATTTCGTTCCATCCGCCTTCTTGATCAGTGGCGTAGTAAGTGCAAACGCCTCTCCGCCGTCTTTCCGTCGTATCAGCTCAGTACCTGTTACGATGTTTCCCCATTGATCGGATCCGCCCATCTGAAGCATTACACCATGGTTTTTCCAGAGATGATAAAAATCGAATCCCTGGACCAACTGGTAGGAAAACTCTGTAAAAGACATCCCTGTTTCCAGTCGTCTTTGTACAGAATCTTTTGCAAGCATGTAGTTGATGGAGATATGTTTGCCTACATCCCGTATGAATTCCAGGAAAGTATAACTTTTCAGCCAATCATAGTTATTCACGATTTTCGCTGCGTTGGCTCCGCAATTGAAATCAAGGAATCGCTCAAGTTGCCTTTTCTGGCAATCCAGGTTGTGATGAAGTGCTTCCTCGTCGAGCAGGTTTCTTTCCTGTGATTTACCGGATGGGTCGCCCACCATTCCTGTGGCACCACCGACTAATGCAATGGGTTGATGACCGCATCTTTGGAAATGCAACAGCGTCATCACCTGCACAAGGTTGCCGACCCCAAGAGAATCAGCAGTCGGATCGAATCCGATATAGCCACGTTGCATACCGGTCTTCAACAATTCCTCTGTGCCTGGCATCATGTCGTGCAACATGCGACGCCACCGAAGCTCTTCTACAAAGTTCGATTTCATACTGCCCACAAAGATAACGTTGTGAAGCTCAGGAAGCCTGTCTTTTCAGTCAACTTTGACACAGAAAATTAACCATCTTCGTGGCCTATATGTCAACAACTGCTGCCAGGGTTTTAGTCACCGGTGCCACCGGTATGGTAGGTGCCGCGATTTGCCACAAGTTAGCGACCGAGGGTAGAAAAATCCGTGCCCTGCACAGGAATACCAGTAGTATGGAGGTGGTCGAGCGTTTTTTTCTGCCAGGAGATTCTTTGCTCAGCGATGCGGTTGAATGGGTAGAGGGAGATGTGACCGATGTGATTTCCATTCGTGATGCAATGCAAGGCGTTGATGAGGTGTATCATACGGCCGCCATCGTTTCATTCGATCCCGCTGATCGCGAAAGACTGTTCGCAACGAATGTAGATGGTACGACCAATCTGGTAAACATGGCTTTGGAAGCCGGGGTCAGTCGCTTTTGTCATATCAGTTCGGTTGCTGCATTGGGTCGTGTATCGGAGGGCCAGATGGTGGACGAGAACTCATCTTGGCGAAATTCCAATCACAATACGGATTATGCAAAGACCAAGTATGCCGCAGAAATGGAAGTGTGGCGTGGTTTTGAGGAAGGGTTGAAAGGTTTTATAGTAAATCCCACAATCATACTCGGTCCTGCTGCATGGTCCGCCGGAAGTGGTTTGCTGTTCAAGACTGTTTGGGAAGGCCTCAAGTTCTACCCGGAGGGTGCAAACGGTTTCGTGGATGTACGCGATGTCGCTGGTGCTGCGGTGAGCCTCATGGATTCGGGAGTTCATGGAGAGCGTTTCATCTTGGTTTCCGAGAATATACCCTATCAGCTGTTATTCGAATCCATTGCTCAGAGCCTTGGAAAGAAA
>JBJSZR010000455.1:0-1523 GCA_046090385.1 Bacteroidota bacterium | reverse complement strand
CCCTCCTATTGACTATCTCAATCTGGTCATTTTGCGGTACTGTCAATGCAGATTCCGGGTATCTCGCCAACGGATTCTATTCGTTCAGTTGGGATATCAATGTGCCTCTTAACAACAGAGACTTCATCAGCAATACATCAGCAGCAGGCGGAGCTGTACAAGGCAGATTTTTCATCAATCCGAACATTTCACTAGGAGGAGAAATCGCCTGGTCGTCTCTTTACGAATATGCACCTCGCAGAACCTATAACTTCGATAACGGAGCCGTCACTACCGACTTGTACAAGTATATCTACACGCTTCCAATGACAGCGAATGCACACTATTACTTCAATCCTGACGGCAACATCATGCCATATGCAGGATTGGGGTTGGGAGCATTGTATAGCGAACAGGACCTCTACTTCAATATCTATAATCTCTACGCGACCAATTGGGGGTTTCTGATCAAGCCGGAGGTTGGTGCGATATTCAAATTCGGAAGTCGCTCACAAACGGGAGCGATTCTTGGAGTCCGATATAATTATGCAACGAACCGGGAGTCGGAACTTCGAATCAATAAGATCAAGACCCTGGGGATCAATCTGGGCATTGTTTTTTTCAATTGAAAATTGCTGACAGCTATTAGGAACGGGAATCAAACGATTCCCGTTCTTTTTTTTATGCATGAGACAGCCTGGAGGTTGGATGAAATTTCGAATGAACAACAAGCCAACCTAAGTCGAATCATTTGGAGACTACAGGGAAGACTCAAATGTTTTTATACTTTGAACCGGATTTTTTCATGAATCAAGCGAAAGAACCACCAACTTGTATTCCATTATGTACTTAAAAAAAAACGGAGATCCGTTTGGATCTCCGTTGGTTGAAGGCTATAGAAGAATCACTTCTTTTCGTCTTTTACTTCTTCGAAGTCGACATCCGTCACTTCACCATCACTCTTACCACTTCCACCCCCTGTACCGGCATTTGCATCAGGACCGGTGGCACCGGCATTTTGAGTCGCCTTATACATTTCTTCTGAGGCAGCAGCCCAAGCCGCGTTGAGTGAGGCCAAAGCCGCATCCATGGAAGCGATATTACGCTCCTTATGCGCGTCTTTCAATTCGCTGAGTGATTTCTGGATCGCTTCTTTCTTATCGGCAGGGAGTTTATCACCGAACTCGGTAAGTTGCTTTTCACTTTGGAAAATCAATGAATCTGCCTGATTGAATTTGTCGGCCTCTTCTTTCGCCTTGCGATCAGACTCAGCGTTCGCTTCAGCTTCTGTTTTCATGCGCTTGATTTCATCGTCTGAGAGACCGGATGAGGCTTCGATACGGATGTTCTGCGACTTGCCGGTAGCCTTGTCTTTGGCAGTAACATGCAGGATGCCGTTTGCATCGATATCGAAGGTAACTTCCACTTGAGGGACACCGCGGGGTGCCGGTGGAATTCCATCGAGGTGGAAACGTCCGATAGTTCGGTTGGCTTTGGCCATGGAACGCTCACCCTGCAAGATGTGAATCTCCACGGAGGGCTGG
>JBJSZR010000454.1:0-3990 GCA_046090385.1 Bacteroidota bacterium | reverse complement strand
ATTCCCTTTCCTGATCGATATGAATCCACAACCATTCCTCAGGATATTCTCTTCCGAATTTGAAACAGCCCAATCATCGATATCAATACCCAACACTTCCTTAGCGCCAAGACGTTCTGCGAGAATGGCAAGCACCCCACTCCCACATCCCATATCAAGTACGCTTGCACCTTTGAAGTCATGCAACAACATGGATTCGATCATAAGTGCAGTAGTTGCATGATGGCCGGTACCGAAGGACATTTTAGGCTCAATGATCAGCTCGATTGCGCCAATGGGAGCATCAATCGAATGAAAAGGCGCTTTTATAACGACTTTTTCTGCTATGACCACCGGCTGAAAACTGCTTTCCCACACTTCATTCCAATTCCTGTCAGGAAGAAACTCTACCGAATATTCCTTACCGGATATGTCTTCCGATATCTCACCGATTAGTGAATACAAGGACTGATCTGAAACATCAGTAGACGCAGGAATATAAGCTAGTAACACAGGAGGCAACTCTTCAAACATGTCAAATCCAATATCGGCCAACAATGCGATCAGGATCTCAGCAGATCCCTCAGGCGGATTGAATGATACCTTGTAATAATCCATGACCTGACGTTCAGCCACAAACCTTTACAATCTCCAGAAAATCGTCGGCCTTTAGAGACGCTCCTCCAACCAAAGCGCCATCGATATCGCTACAAGAGAATAAAGATTCAGCATTTGCTGCCGTAACACTGCCTCCGTAGATGACCGAAATCTTTTTTGCAACTTCTGATCCGTATTTTACAGATAGCAATGACCTTATGTGCGCATGCATCTCTTGTGCCTGAATTGGATCAGCCGTCATACCCGTTCCGATTGCCCAGACTGGTTCATATGCGATGACCGTAGACAGGATTTCGGTAACATCGAGCATGAACAAAGCACTTTCAAGCTGTGAAGCAATCACCTGCAGATGATGGCCGTCCTCACGTTGTTGTAAAGATTCTCCGCAACAGAATATTGGAATCAAATCGAACAGCAAAGCCAACCTCACCTTGTCAGCAAGTGCTTTGTCGGAATCATGAAAAAAAGTTCTTCGCTCTGAGTGTCCGATGATGACAAATTCGACACCGATAGAGGCGAGCATCGATGCCGATACTTCGCCGGTGAAAGCACCCTTATCAATGGAGGCACAATTTTGTGCGGCAACGGAGATCCGTTCATGATGGCCGATCCTCCTCAGTACATCTTGCAGATACGGGAATGCAGGTGCAAGAACCACCTCGCAGTCGCCTTCCTGGAGTCCGTCAGCGATTGCGTCCGCTAGCGTCATAGCTTCGGCATAGTTCAGGTTCATCTTCCAGTTTCCGGCGACGATTTTTTTTCTCATGGCTAAAAAATAAGTTCAATCAGGCCTGCAATCTGATTCGCGGATCAAGTCTGCCGTTCAGAACATCAGCCAATATGTTTATTGTAATGAATACGAAGGAAATGAAAAGAACAACCCCCATGACAACTGGCATATCATAGTTCTCAAGAGCCGTAACCGTCATTTTTCCAATTCCATTCCATCCAAAAATGAACTCGACAAAAACTGCGCCTGCCAAAAGCGACCCGAGCCAACCGCTGACTGCAGTCACCACAGGATTCATGGCGTTTTTCAATGCATGAACTAAAAGGACCGAGCGCGAATCGAGCCCTTTAGATCGGGCAGTTCTTATATAATCCATAGAAAGTACTTCGAGCATGGACCCTCGAGTCAGTTGCATGATGATGGCTAGCGGGCGAAGTCCAAGAACGATAGCCGGCAATATAAGATTGCGCCATGCGACAAATTCCCCTTCGAAAGGATCGATTTCTGTCCAACCACCTGTCATGGGTAATCCTGTCCATGAGCCAAGTACATAGCCGAATAGCCAAGCAAACAAGATTGCGGCAAAAAAAGAAGGGATAGAGACAAAAAAAACTGAAAAAAGCAGACAAGACTTATCAATAAATGAATCCTTGTTAATGGCTGCAACCAGTCCAAGGAAGACACCTGCAACAGTAGCTATGAACATGGCCGCGACCGCCAAAATTGCCGTTTCAGGTAAACGTTCGTATAACATGGAAGAAACTTCTTTACGGGATTGGTAAGATCTTCTCAAGTATGGAAACTTGATCACCCAATCACCCATTTCGGCCTTGAAAAGTCTAACGCAATTATAAGAAGCAATGTCTCTGAAGAAAGGACTTTCGTCATTGTTAGAATAGTACGAAACGGGGGAAAGATCGTCAATGAATTTGACGAACTGCACGGCAACTGGCTGATCCGTTCCAAGTTCACGTCGGACAGAAGCTAACGATGTGCTGTCAGCTCTTTGCCCAAGGACCATCCTGGCCGGATCGGCTGGAAGTACGGTAAAGAGCATGAATACCAAGACAGCGACACCGGCAAGCACCATGCATCCACTCATTAATCTGCGAAAAACAAAAGCCGTCATATTAACACTTACAGAATTACAATTTTATCAGGTATCACCGGACATGTGGGGATTTTGGTTAATAACATGTTTTTTGACAAAGCACTACCAGCTGTCAGTCAATGATGAATAAGCTATTTTTGAGAACCTTACTTTTTAGATATCATGTTAAAACACATCCTCTGTTGCGCTATTTTCCTCGGTTGGTTGAACGGCCAGGCGCAGACAGCCGATTTCACAGCCGACCGTACCTCAGGTTGTGCAGGTCTGCTTACTGTAAGTTTCACCAGCACCTCGACAGGAAACATCAATACATATTCTTGGAATTTCGGCGACGGTGGGTCTTCCATACTACAAAACCCTGCTCATACATACACATCTCCTGGAAATTATACCGTCGTATTGACTGTCAGTGGGCCGGGAGGCTCCAATACAAAGACGATTCCCAACTATATTACTGTTTACGCGGTTCCTCAAGCGACTTTTTCCATATCAAATGACACTGTTTGCGACGGCATACCGGTAACACTGAATAGCTTCTCGATACCAGGCACTGGAGCGATTGTACAATGTCTTTGGACATTCAACGACGGTTCGCCCGCCGATACAGCCTGTCCGTCGATTACCCATACTTTCATAAACGGATCAACCTCGGTCAGAACCTTCTTTCCTAATTTGTTGATTGTGGATCAATACGGCTGCACTAGTGTTTCCAACGAAACACTTATTGTCAATCCAAGACCTACTGCCTCCTTCAATTTCACTGTCAGTACACCTTGTACAGCACCCTCGACTGTCAATTTCAACAATACCAGCACTGTAACCAATCAGTTCATATGGGACTTCGGAATAACCGGAAGCGGTTCGGATACATCAACCCAACGTTCCCCGCAATACACCTATACCACTCCCGGATCATATACGGTAACACTTTTTGCCGGTGTACCAGGTTGCAGTAGCAGTGTATCACAAATCGTACAATTGGAGGATCCACAAGCAGATTTTATCACTTCAGATACCATCGTGTGCAAAGGAACAATCGTATCGTTCATCTCAAGTGGAAGTACAGGCAATTATTCCTGGAATTTCGGTGACCCGAACAGCAACAACAATACGGCAAATGGCGACACGGTCAGTCATTCGTTTGATACTCCAGGGGTTTTTACTGTAACGACCAACCTTTCAGCCGGCGGTTGTACCGACATCCGGTCTGTCAATATAACAGTCCTGGATTTGCCCTCGATATGGCTGGTAGCCGATGACCGTAAAGCCTGTAGTGCTCCTCATTTAGTGCAATTCCATGATAGTACGAATGCAGCATCTTCTTGGTCTTGGGACTTCGGTGACCCTGCCAGTGGAGCCAGCAACACTTCAACGCTTGAAAATCCATCACACTCATTCAATGCATTTGGAAGTTACACCATATCCCTCACAGTAACCGATACCAACGGATGTATGAATAGCCGTACTTATCTGGACTACATACTCGTTGCGCCAGTGATCGTTGATTTCAACTTATCAGACAGTGGCTGTCTGGGGAAAAATTTTTCATTTG
>JBJSZR010000453.1:0-10032 GCA_046090385.1 Bacteroidota bacterium | reverse complement strand
AAGTGTCATTCGCAATTCAAACGGTCAATATGACGATTGGATAGAGATTTATAATCCGCATCCGTTCAATCATATCGATCTTGAGGAGTGGGGACTTTCTGATGATCTTTCCGATCCGTATAAGTTCCGATTTCCAGATATCGAGTTGGATGCCGGCCAGCGCTTGTTGGTTTTC
Organism: Bacteroidota bacterium; assembly: GCA_046090385.1. Classification (GTDB taxonomy): domain Bacteria; phylum Bacteroidota; class Bacteroidia; order AKYH767-A; family 2013-40CM-41-45; genus Pollutiaquabacter. The sequence goes on along the minus strand of JBJSZR010000453.1, from coordinate 9,857 downwards.
GCCTCTGGTATGAATAAAACCAAAATCGTCGACCATTGGGAAGGAACCATAGGCGTTGATGATTGGAAGTATTACTCTCAAGCAGTAGCTCCAGATACCAATTGGCGTAATCCAGGATTTGTTTCTTCGTGGGCTACTTCGGATGCGCCTTTTGGATATTCCGGGACTGTTCCGATTGTAACCAACATCAATACCTCCAATCTAGCCATAGCGATGCGCAAGGCGTTTTTCGTAAATGATCCCTCTGATGTGCTCGAAGCAGTGTTGCATGTGGACTATGATGACGGCTTTGTTGCCTATCTGAATGGAGTGGAAATAGCACGCGCCAACCTTGGAGTTCCCGGACAACGACCAGCCTGGAACCTGCCTGCCAATGTTTCCCACTCTCCTGCGCTTCCTGCTTCAATTCCCGACTCATTTCACTTACCCAAGGAACTTTTGCAAGACCTGTTACAGCCCGGACAGAATGTGCTTGCTATCGAGGTGCACAATAAGTTATCTTCCAATGATCTTGTCGCTAGCGCATTCCTGACTATAGGCGTTTCTGATATTGTCCAGTCCGGAAACCCTCCGGCTCCGCCTTCATGGTTGATTTTACCTCCAAAGGATTACTATAGTGCTCAGTTCAAGTTGTCACGCGCGGGCGAGACTGTTTACTTGTCGGATGACCAAGGAATGATCGTGGATCAGCGTACTTATACAGAACTGATGGCAGATAATTCGGTAGGTTGTTCCACCGATGGTGATATCAGCAACTGGTGCACGTTTGCTCGTCCTACGCCCGATTCATCAAATGGCAATTCTGTTTGTTATTCAGGATATGCGCCCGTCCCGCTTTTTTCTTTATCACCCGGCTATCATACGGGAATCCAACAATTGGAAATAACTACCAGCACATCCGGGGAAGTGCGTTATACGACGAATGGAGACGAACCCGGTTTACAGTCTGCTGTTTACACCTCACCCCTTTATATCGATCGTTCGCAAGTCATTCGTGCACGTGTTTTCATTCCCGGTTCATTACCCGGTCCGATTGTCACGAATAACTATTTCATCGATGAGGATGTGAGTTTGCCTGTATTCACGATCACCACGGACTCCTTAAACTTATGGGATGAACTTTCCGGCATATACGTCCTTGGTCCGAATGCATCATCAACGTATCCTTATCAGGGTGCGAATTTCTGGCAAGACTGGCGAAAGCCAGCCAGCATTTCTTTTTACGACCGTCAACGTAACAAAACAATGGAGTTCGAGGCCGAGATATCCATCTACGGTAATTACTCCAGAGCAAAACCACAAAAGAGTTTCGAGATAAATCTGGCTGATCGTTTCGGTACGGGAGAAGTCAATCACCAGTTTTTCTCCGGCAAGCCCTATCTCAATGAGACCGACAACATCGTGCTCCGTAATTCAGGAACAGATTGGAACAAGGCTCATTTCAGAGATGCGTTCATGCAACGCATGATGAAAAACACCTATTCCGGATATCTCGCAGCAGAGCCTGCCAATCTTTTTCTAAACGGCGAATATTGGGGCGTCTATACCATTCACGAGAATCATGATCATCACTGGATGAAATACAATTTCGGATTAGACGAGGATCAAATCGACTATCTGAAAGAAGACGGATCTACCATCACAGTCAAGGCCGGATCAGATATTGCCTGGTGGGACATGTATAATTACGCGGTGAACGAAGACCCCACCACCATTAGTTATTACAATCATTTGGATCAGTTATTGGATCTTAAAAATTTCGCGGATTATTTCATTGTCGAGACGTATATCAATAACGACGACTGGATCGGTGACTGGACGAATAATATCAAGATGTGGCGTCCAGCTGATCAGGGAGGGAAGTTCAAGTATCTACTGTATGATACCGATATGGGTTTCGGATACAGTGGTCTTTCTCCTTATCAGGACAGGCTGGCAAAAGCACTTGACCCTTCTGCATTCAGCCACTCATCTGAGTTGTTCGACCATATCACAGACAATCCGACGTTCCGTAATTATTTCATCAACCGTTATGCCGATCTAATCAACACCATATACACGCCTGCGAGTCTTGATGCTGTGATGAGGTCGTTTCGCGATTCGATGGCATTTGATATGCCTGAGCATTGGCAACAGTGGGGTGGAAGCCTTTCTGCTTGGAACAGCTATGTTTCAGGTATGCAGAGTTTTTATAACAATCGTCCGTCAGCTGCCAGAAATCATATAGAATCAGCATTTCAACTCATCGATCAGGAAACAATCACGTTACAGACAAGTCCTGCCGGAGCAGGCAGGATACAGATAAGCACGGTGATCCCTGATTCGTATCCATGGACCGGTATATATTTTCAAGGAAATCCGGTCAAGCTCACAGCTATCCCAAATCCCGGATTTGAATTCACACATTGGAGTTCAACTGATCTCGGCCCGAACGATACGAACATCGTAACGCAGACCGATTTCACGACCAATCAGACCATCACAGCTTACTTTACAGGGTCGGCCCGTACACCGGATGTGATAGTCAGCGAGTTCAATTATAATTCTTCCTCGGTTTCAGATGCAGGTGATTGGATCGAATTGAAGAATAATTCTACATTTCCGGTGGATCTTACTGACTGGAAGCTATATGACGAATCCGATTTCCATGAGTTCACCATTCCGGTCGGCACTATGATTCCTGCGGGTGGTTATCTTGTAATAGCGCAAGATCCTGACAGGTTCACTACTATTTATCCATCAGTAAGCAATCTCACCGGACCCCTCGGTTTTGGATTTTCTAACAATGGTGATCGCATCCGACTTGTGAATCATACCGGCTCGGTTATCACATCATTTTATTATTTCGATAATTCGCCTTGGCCGGTTGAAGCAGATGGAACAGGATATACATGTGAACGCAATTTCCCTGTTACTGATCCCAATCTTCCTTCGAGTTGGTTTCCCGGTTGTCTGGGCGGTTCTCCGGGTGGTGTTTACGGTTCTGTCTCCGGCTTGCCAGTCCAGATCGACGGAAGTTCTACTTTCTGTGCTGGTGCGGAGGCCCAGCTGGAAGCCACCTTCAGAACGGGCTATTCGTATCAATGGTATCTCGATAGTGTTGAACTTATCGGTCAAACCGGCAATTCCCTTCTGGCAAATCAACCGGGATCGTATTCGGTACTTGCTTCATTCCAAGGCTGCACTTCGGTATCCGACCTGTTTGAACTTACTGAAGTCCTTGCCGGTCCGGAACCTGTAGCTATTTCAGCATACAGATGTGATCCTGGAGTCTTGACTCTGGTCGCCCAATCGACAGACACGGTTTATTGGTTTGATGCGCCCGGAGGCCAGTTGATTTCAGCAGGCGATACACTTTTCACACCACACCTGAACACCTCAACTACATATTATGCTCAGACATCCCTTTATTGCCCTTCCAATGCAGTGGCTGTAAACGCACAGGTTTTTTCACAATCAACAGCACCGGTTGCTGTTGATCGCATCTTATGCGGACCCGGTTCCATCGCCTTGTCGGTATTTGATACCAGTTCGGTCACCAGATGGTATAATGCACCTGTGGCAGGTGCATTGGTTGCTACCGGCGATACATTCGCCTTGGCATACCTTGGTAATGATACGACCTTTTACATCGAAGCCGGTTCGGCATGTCCCAGTGAAAGGACAGTTTTGAATGTACAAGTAGTGGAGTCATCCACGCCTTTTGCAGAAAACGTTACCCGTTGCGGTCCAGGACAAGTAGTTTTAGAAGCCATTTCTCCGGATCCGATCCGTTGGCTCAGCTCACCGTCTGGCGGAGGTCTGTTATCTACGAATCCGATCTTCACACCAACTGTCAATTCCTCCTCTGTTTATTATTTACAATCGGTAGGAACCTGCTTCAGCAATCCGGTGCCGGTTGTGGTTACGATTCTTCCTGTACCATCCGTACCACTCATAAGTGATACCGTGATTTGTTCTCCGGCACCGGTTAATCTTGTGGCGAATTCTCCAGAGCAAGTGTATTGGTTCAGCGATACAGCGAATATTACGCCGTTCTTCACTGGTCCGGTTTATCATGCTACTATGATCGATTCTACTGTCACTTTTTATATTGAGACAGGTTATGTATGCAGATCTTCTCCAAGAGTTCCGGTAACAGTAGAGGTGAAAATCCCTCCGGTGGTCGATCTCGGTAATGATACTGCGATTTCTTCTGGGGATACGTTGTTTCTTCAGGCGCCTTCCGGCTTTGATTTTTATTTCTGGTCGAACGGCACTCAAGGAGCGCAGTTGGCAGTCACCCAAGCGGGGACTTACGTTGTCACAGCTATGACAAATGACGGATGTAGCGTTACCGATGTCATTGAAGTATCTGTACTTACCGGCCAGAGCCATATAAACGGCACCGAGGTGCTCGATATATATCCTAATCCTGCCAGCGACCGTTCGATTATCTCGTTCTTTCGTCTTTCAACGGGAACTGTTTTCATTTCTCTGTTTGATATTTCAGGACGAATGATCACAGAGCATCCGACTCGAGCTGTTTCAGGAGTGAATAAGACGGAAATAGATGTTTCGTCACTTGTTGATGGTGTATATTTCGTTAGAATAATGGAATCAGGGCGAACTCTTGCCATGAAACGATTGGTGGTAAATCGCTGATAACGGTTTATGTCGCAAAGTTTTCCTGCGACATCGATAAGAAGCTCCTGATTCGATTTCTGATGTAACTTAGTGCTTCGGCCATCGTTTCCCCGGTATACATGCCTCTTTTTTTCAAGCAACCATATTTTTACAGGAGCATTTGTATTCTCTTGTCTTTTTTGTCGTTCAATTCAACGCATTCACAGTGTCTTACTCCTTCAAACCTCACCACGTCCAATGTATTAGCAACCAGTTGTACGGTTAATTGGGCCACTACGGTAGCAGATAGTTTTCTGGTCCGGTATTTTCCTACAGGAACAACGGCTTTCAGTTACAAAATCGTTTCTTCATCGACAGCTACATCCACAGGGTTGGCCGGACTTTTACCAGGAACGGCATACAGTTGGCAGGTGCGAACCTGGTGTAATAATGGAGTCTCGGGAGCCTATCAGACAACTCCCGCACAATTCACCACTTCACAACAGTACACGTCTTGTGTCACTCCCAACCAAACCTCTACGAGCAGTATCACTTCATCGACAGCCACACTGAGTTGGAATCCGTTCATTACAGCGGATTCTTTCCAGGTAAGATACCGTGTCAGCGGAACCTCCAATTACCAGTATATCAGGATTCCTGGAAACCAGTATTCCCTTACCCTGACGGGCTTATCCTCTTTTACTGCTTATGAATGGGTTGTGAAATGTGTATGCTCTTCATCACCACTTCAGCTGTACAGTATTTCCAATTCTTTCAGAACACTTGCCGGCTCCTGTGGCACACCGGACGTTGCTTATTTTTCCACTACTAACAAGACGACTGTTTCAGCAACTGTCGGCTGGAGAAATATTTCCGGCGCCACCGCTTACAATGTCAGATACGCCGTACGATATTCCGGGAATTGGATTTATGCGACATCAAACACCAACAGTTTACCGATATCAGGATTACAGCCTTCCACTTGGTATGAATTCCAGGTGCAGTCTGTTTGTCCAGGAACATTTTCTTCCTGGTCATTATCCGGAATTTTCCAAACCAATGCATTGGCGGTCTTACTTACACGAGGGCCCTATCTTCAGCAGGCCAATCATAATTCCATCTTCATTCGCTGGAGGACGAATACGGCAGTTCCGTCGAAAGTCAGCTACGGCATTACTCCCGGTAATTTAATAAGTTCCGTTACAAGCAGTAGCAGTACCACTGAGCACATCGTGCAACTGACGGGTTTGCAGTCGAACACCAGGTATTATTATTCCGTCGGAACCACTACGACCACCTTGCTGGGAGACACCGGGTGTTATTTCAATACACATCCTGCAATAGGTTCAACCGGGCCTGTGCGTATATGGGTTACCGGCGACATGGGAACGGGATATACAAGTCAGTTACAGGTAAGGGATGCGTATGCAAGTCATTGCCGTGCTACCAATACGCACACCAACGTATGGCTTTGGCTTGGGGACAATGCCTATGTAAGCGGACTGGACATCGAGTACCAGGCGAATGTTTTCAATATATACCCGTATCAATTGAGGAAATGGGTTGCATGGCCAGCAACAGGCAATCACGATTTGTATTCAGCCAGTTCATCTTCACAGTCTGGCCCCTACTTCGATTCATTCACGTTGCCTACGAATGGCGAAGCAGGAGGAAGACCAAGTGGTACAGAAGCCTATTATTCGTTCAATTATGCCAACATCCATTTCGTATGTCTTGAATCGACAGGAAGTTCGTTCCGCTCCGCCTCTGGCGCCCAGGCAACATGGCTTGCAAACGATCTTGCGAACAATACACAGCGTTGGACCATCGTTTATTTCCATCATCCTCCTTATTCCAAAGGTTCGCATGATTCAGATGCCGAAGTAGAACTCATCGAGATGCGCACCAACATCATTCCTATCCTGGAGAGCTACAAGGTGGATCTGGTATTATCAGGGCATAGCCATGCCTATGAAAGGTCGTATTTGCTGAAGGGACATTTCGGACCAGAGAGTACTTTCAGCAAGGTGACGATGGCCATCGATTCAGGTAGCGGTATTTTTCCTGCCTCTTATATAAAATCATCTCCGTCGTTTTTAGGGACCGTTTATACCGTTTGTGGCGTTTCTGGCAAAGTATCTTCCACGTTGTCCGGATGGCCACATAATGCCATGTTCACTTCTACGAATTCATACTTCGGATCCATGATAATCGATGTGAATGGCGACAGACTGGATGCAAAATTCCAAACCAGTACCGGCACCTTCCTTGATCAATTCACCATTCAAAAACAAGGCAGGTCGATGTACGGGCCTCAAAGTTCGGATGAAGATGGTTCAGCTGACCATTCATTCAACTCCTCCATTCATCCTAATCCAGTAACAGAGCAGTCGTATGTGCTTTTTGAAATGAAAAAAGCGTCCAAAGTCAGGATGGAAGTGTATGATATGGCTGGAGGGCTTCGGTTTTCAGATGAATTCAATCTCCCTGAGGGAATTCATAAGATGCCGATCCGGTTTCCCGTTGCAGATTTGCCTAAAGGCCTTTATGTGCTGCTCTTGCAAGCGGAATGCTCCGTAGCTACCTCACGATTTGTTGTGGAGTAATAATCTGGCACAATCGAGTCAGAGGTTGCCGATTGATTAACTTCGTGTGCGTTTCGTTACTTCCGAACGCACTATATAATGACCACATTCGCTGAACTTAATCTGGAAGAAACCCTTCTGGACGGATTGTATTCCATGGGTTTCGAGAACCCGACTCCCATCCAGGAGCAGGTGATTCCTTTCATTTTGGAGGGGCGCGATGTGATTGCGTGTGCTCAGACAGGAACCGGAAAGACTGCAGCTTATCTTTTGCCGGTACTCAACAAGATTTCGCGGGACAACATCGAGCATACCTCTGCATTGATAGTATCACCTACCAGGGAGCTTGCCTTGCAGATCGATAATGCATTTCAGGGCTTTTCATATTTCACACCGGCCAGTTCAATTGCTGTTTATGGTGGCGGCGACGGACAGACTTTCGAGCGTGAAAAGCGTGCATTGACCGAAGGAGCTTCTGTAGTGATTGCTACTCCTGGAAGATTGATCAGTCATTTGAATCTCGGTTATGTGAGATTCGACCGTTTGGATTTCCTTGTGCTCGATGAAGCGGACAAGATGCTTGACATGGGTTTCTATGATGATATTCTGAAGATCATCGGATTTCTTCCGGCTTCCCGCCAGAACTTGCTGTTTTCCGCAACGATGCCTCCGAAAATCCGTGACCTTGCGCGCAAGATCATGAAAGACCCTGCAGAAGTGAACATCGCAATCAGCAAACCGGCTGAAGGGGTCACACAGACGGCGTACGTTCTTCATGAATCACAGAAATCGCCTTTACTCAGGAAAATACTCAAGGAGCGCAATGATCCGAGCATACTTGTATTCGCTTCCACCAAACAGACCGTCAAGGATCTTGACAAAGAGCTTAAGAAAGCCGGACTTCCTGTACGCGCCATACACAGCGACCTTACGCAGGATGAGCGCGAGAATGTGCTGTTGTCATTCCGTTCCCGTCAAACCCGGATCCTTGTTGCAACCGACATTCTATCAAGAGGCATCGATATAGACAATATCGGTCTCGTTTTGAATTATGATGTGCCGGGCGATGCCGAAGACTATGTCCATCGTGTAGGAAGAACTGCTCGTGCCGAATCGACCGGAGAAGCCATCACATTCATCGGCGATAAGGACCAGCGCAGATTCGGACAGATTGAAAAGCTCATCGAGCGTGTGATTCCCAAGACAGATATACCAGAGGAATTGGGCAAAGGCCCTGTATATAATCCTGAAGGCAGGTCAGGTGGCGGTGCCAAACACGGAAGTAAACGTCGCCCTCCATTCCGAAAGAAAGGGAACGGCAAAAAGTCTGGCCCCCATCAATCCTCGTGACGTCGAATCCTGATGATCACTGATTTGGAGGTAGGTGTGTTGCTTTTCTCTGCAACAGAGTTTATAGGCACCAGCACATTCGTTTCCGGAAAATAAGTCGCAGTACAACCTTTCGGTATATCGAAAGGTATCACGATGAATTTGTGTGCGATGCGTTCCCGTCCTTCGTGGTAATTGAAAAGATCCACTACATCGCCATTCTTCAGTCCTTCTGATTCCGAATCTTCCCGATTCATGAATATCACACGCCGCTCATTGTAAACTCCTCTATATCGGTCATTGAGTCCATAAATTGTGGTATTGAACTGGTCGTGGCTTCTCACGGTCATCATCAAGTATTCTCCCTTTTCCAATTGGACTTCTGAAATAGGAGCAAGGCTGAATCCTGCTTTTCCACTGAATGTATCGAAACGACCCGTTCTTGCGCTGTTTGGAAGATAAAATCCGCCCGGAATCCTCACGCGTTGATTATAGTCGTGAAATCCGTCAATAGTCTGCTCTATCGCATTTCGGATGTTATCATAATGTTGCATGAATTTATTCCAACGAGCATCTGCTTTCGGACCTAATGTGGCAAGCGCCAAGCGACATACAATGACCGGTTCGCTCATCAACTTATCTGAAACAGGCTTCAGATTTCCCTTTGAAAGCTGTATCACTCCCATCGAGTTTTCGCAGGAAATGAATTGCGGTTCGCCATTCACGATGTCTTTGTCGCTTCTTCCGAGCGTAGGCAATATGATTGCCTCTTTTCCGGTGACGAGGTGACTTCTATTCAATTTCGTGGAGACTTGAACAGTCAGATCGCATTTTCTCAGTGCTTCAGCCGTAAAAAGCGTATCGGACATGGCCGATAGGAAGTTCCCCCCCATGGCGAAGAATAGTTTTACTTTTCCCTGGTGCATCGCATTCACACAATCGACAGAATCGTATCCAGGTATGCGCGGAGGTTCGAATCCGAAAACTTTTTTCAGCTTGTCCAGCAATTGATCGGAAGGTTGTTCCTGGACACCCATTGTAAAGTCACCTTGAACATTACTGTGACCTCTTACAGGACACGTTCCTGCGCCCGGCTTTCCGATACTTCCTTTCAGCAACAAAAGGTTGACGACCTCTTTAATCGTATCCACTGAATTCTTGTGCTGTGTTAGTCCCATGGCCCAGCACGCGATTATTTTCTTTTTGTCTTTCAGCAGTTCGAATGCTTCTCTGATTTTTGACTCATCTACACCGCTTTGCCTCACAAGTTCTTCAAAATCGAGTGAGCGGATCAATCGGATGAAACCTTCATATTCTTCCGTATGGTTCTTGATGAAT
>JBJSZR010000452.1:0-2233 GCA_046090385.1 Bacteroidota bacterium | reverse complement strand
AACGAAAGTCTGTCCCTGCTGTAGCCGAAAACGGATGACGGATCGGTTCTGTATGCGTGTAAAAGTATGCGATCTGTTTTTTGTGCCAATTGCTGTCCCTGTCCTTGATTGAACCAGCCTACATAGGTTTCACTGATTGCTCCCGAAAGAGAGGCCAGTGAATCTACTTTACCCATCAAGTCGATATAGTACTTGAATGCTCCAGCTGTGTCGCAATTACAATTAGCCGATTGAAGGTACTGTACGCAATAGTAGCCGTTTGGACCGACAGATGCATTTATCCAGAATTCGAATTCCACGTTGTATACATTGAATTTCTCATTAACATTAGTTCTGCCGTTATTGAAAAACGCAATCCTGTTGCTGAAAAAGCTCCAATTTTCACCAACTGCTCCAATGAAAGGAATGCCATACTGTTCGCGGGCCTTACGGTTGAAAGCAGCAAGTGTGTTCAATGTACTGCTGTTTCCGAAATTCAGGCTGTGCAGGTCATATAAAGCCAGATAATTGAAGGAGCTGTCTTGAGCGTACCTTAGCAAACTGTCTTCTTTGATACTGTTCCCAAGAATCGAAGAGAAGCCGTTGACGTAGATACCACGCAGGGCAGGTTGTTGCGCGAAAGTAGTCTGGACGAAGGCTGTCAGGATCAAAGGAAGCAGTAAGCGGTATATCTGTTTCATTCTTAGGGATTGAATTGACTCAAAGAAAACAGGTTTACGACCCCTAATTCGAGCGAAAACCCCGTTGAAGGTTCAGATGTAAGAATCAGTCAAAAAACAGCATAGAGTCAACAAAAAGCCCTTTTTCAGTAATTTTTCACATGTCATAAGACAATCCTTTACTTGATTGAGCATGATTCGTAATTTTATAAAGTGTATTCTGCACCTAAATCCCCTGATTTCTTTTCATTTTTTTTGCGAACTATCAGAATGCTGATCCTTTGCATTCCTGCACTGCAGGTAAATGCAACCCATATAGTAGGTGGAGAAGTGTATTACAGATACCTCGGAAATGACCAGTATGAAATCACGCTATTGGTTTACAGAGACTGTTATAACGGTCAGGCTGCTTTCGACAATCCTGCTTCGATAGCGATTTATGACGGAGCCGGTCAATTGGTGGCGAACAATGATGTGTACATAAGCAACCAATTCCAAATGCCTGCTGTGATCATCAACCCATGTCTGATTCCACCCACCAATCTGTGTTATGAAGTTGCGGAATATGTTTTCAATCGGGTATTGTCACCAGTGGGTACATCTTACACCATAGCATATCAAAGATGTTGCCGTAACCAGACAATCATAAATCTAAGCAACGTACAAAGTACCGGAGGTACTTATACTGCAACCATTCCACCGCCTCAACTTGCATTCGGGAATTCGAATCCTGTATTCAATTCTTTGCCTCCCACATTCATTTGCCAGGGCGATCCGTTCGTATTCGACCATTCCGCTACCGACATAAACGGTGATTCATTGGTATATGAACTTTGTGCCCCATTCAACGGCGGTAGCAGACAAGTGCCAGCACCTTCTCCTGCAGATCCCCCACCGTATCAACCGGTTGTTTTCCTGCCACCCTATAATCTGACAAACATGCTGGGTGGCATACCTTTCACAATAAACCCATCGACAGGCGAGGTGAATGCCACTCCTAATTCGTCAGGGCAGTTTGTTTATGGAGTATGCGTGAAAGAGTTCAGAAACGGTTTGCTGATAGGTGAGACGCGGAGAGACTTCCAACTGAATGTTGTTCCATGTCCTGCTATTACGGTCGCCTCCATTTTCTCACCTAACATACTTTGCGGTACGCTGGATGCCACTTTTCAGAACAGCAGTTATGGAGCTGCCACCTACAGTTGGGATTTTGGTGATTTGACTTCGGGCGCTGATACTTCATCCCTTTCGCAACCTACTTATACTTATCCTGATACTGGAATTTATCTGGTCAGGCTGATCGCTTATTCTTCTTTCAATGTAAATTGCAATGACACAGTAATCGGCGAAGCCAGGGTTTATCCTACCTTCTTTGCAGACTACAACATCGTGAACACGCGATGTTCTCCTGATTTCTTTTTTAGCGACGCTTCCTATGGAGCCAGCGGAAATGCAAGATCATGGCGTTGGAATTTCGGTGATGGAACTGGAGCTTCGACTCCTTTTGCGCAACATGTTTTTTCCAACCCTGGCACTTATCCTGTTACTTTGACGGCATCTGCCGATTCAGGCTG
>JBJSZR010000451.1:0-3431 GCA_046090385.1 Bacteroidota bacterium | reverse complement strand
ACCTTTGAAAAGCACTGGCCAGTATTGGCGACGCATACGCTCATTGGCACCTTGACCAAGCCTCCACTCCTCGACCACAACACCTCGCTCCTTCTCCACTTCGACTGAATCAAATGAGAGCTCGAAAGACCAGTCTTTTAGTATCATCAATCCTTTCTCTATGATTTCAGGTTTATCCGTAGGAAGTTGAAGCATGTAAACAGTCTCATCAAAACTGGTATAAGCGTTCAAATGCGCTCCGAATTTGGTCCCTACTGATTCAAGATAATCGACGATTTCACTTTTCTTGAAGTTCTTAGTTCCGTTGAATGCCATATGCTCCACCACGTGAGCAAGACCTTGCTGATCGTCGTTTTCCGCCGTTGAACCTGCGTTCACTGCCAGACGGAATTCAGCCCGCTTTTCCGGTCTGGAATTGCGTCGGACATAATAACGCATACCATTGGTGAGCTTACCTGTACGGACAGCGGTGTCCAAAGGAAGGATTTTTTTAAGGTCGTCCTGTGCACTCGCAAAAAATGCGAGCGATAAGACCATTGATAGAAAAAACAGTTTTTTCATGGCGCTTTTTTGATCACCACAAGATACTCGAATGACAATAATCAAGTAGCCCATTCACACATTTTAACGGTAAAAAAACACAGCCACCCGGCTGTGCTATAATGTGCGTTCTATGATCAATCAGTTTCCTTTGGTTACTGCATGGAGCTGCTGAAGATGACCTGAAAGTTCCTTGATAAGTTGGAAGTCATCGGTGGAAAGACTTTCATAAGAAGCATCCAGCGAAGGATAACTACCTGGCTCTGGGCTCTCCTCCAAATGTTGTTTTAACAGAAAGGAAAAAAGCCTGTTGAGACATATCTGCTTTTCATGAGGACGCAGACCTGCCAGGAGAGAATGAATGCAATCCAAATGTTCCCTTATCCGAGTATCAATACTGCCAGAGCAGGCATACAAAGGAATTATGCGTGCGCTTTCTGTACATACTTCTCGTTTTTTTGAGTGTCTTCCGGTCGATCCCATGTTGCAGGCTTTTGATGACATTATACACCCAGAATGGCCCGTCGTTATTACAACTTGAGCTTTTAACTTACATTATCAGGCTGCAATCGAAAGATCAGCAGGCCCTGATTTCTTGGTTGACGGCCAGAAAAAACGGAAATCAGCGCCACTACCCGGTGATGATTCCACCCAAATCTTACCTCCTTTGTCCTCGATGATCTTCTTTACGATGGCAAGACCGACGCCTGTGCTTTCTACAGCATCTCTGCGGTTAAGGGTTTGAAAAATGATGAATATCTTCTCATGAAAGCGTTGGTCGATTCCGGGACCGTTGTCTTTTATGGAAAAAATCCAACCGTCTGAAACATTTTCGGATTTCACTTGAATCAGCACTTCGGGCTTGTCGCAATATTTGACTGCATTTGCAAACAGGTTTGAGAAAACCTGGTTTATCCTTGTCCGATCAGCTACGATTATCGGCAAATCGTTTAACACTTCAAGTTTCACATTGGAGGGACTTCCTATGAAATCGAATGCGTCCTTTATGATGGCATCGACATCGACAGCTTCATCCAATGTAGCGGTACGATCGGCTCTCGAATATTCAAGAATGGCGTTGATCAGATCCTCCATCCTTCCTACACGCTGTTTGATTAGGTTGAAATTAGACCTTGTGTCGGAATCAAGAACGGCACCAGCATCCTCCTCTATCCAATCCGTAAGATTACCGATTGCCCGTAAGGGAGCTTTTAGGTCATGAGAAACAATGGATGCGAACTTATCGAGCTCATCGTTTTTACGTTCAAGCACATCCGTGTACTCCTTCAATTGAAGGTTTTTGAATTCCATCTCCTCTTTTTGAACCATGATTCGCCTGATGACTTCATTCTTATTACTATTCAAGTTGGAACTCAGTCCTGCTACAAAAACAAGTCCTGAAAGGAATGTCACAAGTGCATCAAAGAACTTATCGTGCTCTGTGTTGAACATGGCATCATCAGCCAGGCCAAGAACGGATGATGAATAATAAAGCGATATCACACTGAAAACCCCCAGTGCTGTGAACCAATGGCCATATCTTGGACCAAGTAGCATGTAAGATGTCATTATAGCTGCACAGAAATAAATCGTTCCTGTATTCAAGACACCGCCAGTTCGATATGCCTGAGTATGCAGAACAACACATCCAGCCAATAAGGAAACCAGATATGCAGTTTTAAGACCTTCCTTCTTTTTGACCAAAAAATAACATCCGATAAATACCCCTGACAGACACCACAAAAGGTATGCGAGGTAATGCCCACCGGAAAAAGTACTGAATGATTGATATCCAGTATAGGTACTGCAAATGAAAGTAATCAGCACATAGGTCCTGAATAATTTGAACTTCTGACGATCGATCAGATTTTCAGTAGGAATGGAATCCAGGATATCGCGCCGAAAGAGTTTATTGAAGTAACGGTTCATCAGTTGTTCAAGAATGTGAATTCAAAACGTGAGGTTGCATGAATTGATACCTAACTGTAAGGAACCCGACTACTTTGAATGCTTAAAGTCTGGGAATCAAGCATTAATAAGGGTGTACTCCACTACGATTACAACTGAAACCCCTGATGACCTGCGACGTATCCAAGGCATGAATAAAGTGGTTAACATCCTGCTTGTGGACGACGATGAAATCGACTGCAGGACTGTAAAGCGGGCTTTCAGCCAAAGTAACATCCAAAATCCTCTTCACATCGCACATGACGGAATCGAGGCATTGGATATGTTAAGAGGTACGAATGGAGCTGAGAAAATAACCCCCCTCCCGCGCATCATTCTCCTTGACATCAATATGCCGAGGATGAATGGCATAGAATTTTTGAAGGAACTTCGTCAAGATCCTGAACTTCACTCCATGAGTGTTTTCGTCATGACCACGTCCAATAGCGACAAGGACCGTATCGATGCTTATGAATACAACGTTGCGGGATATATCGTAAAACCGATATCGTTCGACAAATTCGTCGCAGCTGTATCGATCCTGAATAATTTCTGGCAGCTCTGCGAGCAACCTTGAACGGTCAAGCGACTCTTCGAAAATGACGACGGATGTCGTCCATGCTAGCATTTGAATCGGTCAAAGCCTGGGGAAGCTGTTGCGCGATCTCCCTAAGCAATGAATCGATGTCCTCAAAAGTGTGCAACCTGTTGATTGGAATCCTTAAGCCGGTACGGTTATAGGATACACTTGGGAATACACTGAGATTGAAAAAATATCCTTTGTTCATCATCCGCCTGACCATGTTATATCCTGTTTCAGGCTTACCCACTCCTATGAAACGGATAGGAGAATGATTGTCATGAATAAGCGGTAATCCAAGCTCTATTGCAGTGCGATTGAAACACTTCAGTCAGACCTGTTGGCAAAAGCCGACTATTTCAAT
>JBJSZR010000450.1:0-2184 GCA_046090385.1 Bacteroidota bacterium | reverse complement strand
AGCTTATCGATGATGCCGTTAATGAATTGTTTGCTTTTGGGAGTACTGAAGTCTTTGGAAATCTCGATGTATTCGTTGATGGAAACTTTTACAGGAATACCGGAAAAATGCACCAGCTCAGCCAATGCCATTTTCAGAAGAAGGATATCCATCATGGCGATGCGTTCCAGGTCCCAGTTTTTCGTTCGCTCGCTCACAGCTGCTTCATATTCTTTGTTGTGCACGATCGTTTTGGAAAACAGCGTTTTTACGAAATCCTTATCATCCTTTTCATCACGATACGGCCCGAACAGTTCGAAACGGGATTTCTCGAAAAATTGTCGGACGGTACGGGCTACCATGTGACTAACGAATGAAAAATCTTCGGTCCAGAAAATATTTTCCTCCTCGATGTGATGTGACATCGGCTCGGATTCATCCAGATACGTCTTGATGAGTTCAGCGATGAAAACGGATTCATCAATGGTTTCAGTGGTGATGTAAGCACGATAAGTCGCTGAACGCTTCAACTCGACGAAAAGCTTCCGTACCAATTCGTGATCTTTTTGCCATGAAATGGAATAGCGACGACAGTACAACTCGAACTCAGAGGAGGATTTCAAAGCGATTATGAATGGCGAGCGGTAAAAGCGCCGTTTCGCATCCAACTCTTCCTGGTCGGGAAAATACTTGTGCTGAAGCTCCTTTTCATCAGACTCTTCTGCATCAGCGGTTTCAAGGAGAAACCTAAGCAGATAGATGTACAACTCATGAACTTTCTCGATACTGCGGAAAAGTTCACGCTCGGCTGCGGCAAGGTCTCTTTTATCGGACTGAAAATAAGCATAAAGACCTTGCAGGACTTTTACGCGAAGTTGCCTTCTGCTGAGCATGTAGTTCGTTATAGGTGAAAATCAGCCGATGACTTGACGTGCAGCAGCAATACGTTCTTCGGCGATTATTTTGGCGGCCTGGATGGTTGTGATGCCTTCTGATTTTGCCTTTCGGAGAATCTCCAGAGTGGTATCATAAATTCGACGAGCCTGTTCCATTGCAACCGAGCGATTGTAACCATTGAGCTCAGAATAGACATTTATCAATCCACCTGCATTGATGAGAAAATCAGGTGCCCAAAGTATTCCACGATCTGAGAGCGATTGCCCGTCAACCACTTCATCAGCCAACTGGTTATTTGCAGCCCCTGCTACGATTGCACATTTCAAACGGGAGATATTGGATGCGTTCAAAGTAGCACCAAGGGCACAAGGGGCATATATATCCACTTCCTGGTCATAGACTACATCGGTACCGACTTTTACGGCGCCGAAGTTCTTTTCCATCAAGGCAACATTATCGGCGTGGATATCGGAGACCATGACAGCAGCGCCTTCTTCTGATAGCAATCGAACCAGGTTTTGTCCTACATGGCCAACGCCTTGCACGATGATTTTTCTTCCTTTCAGATTATCATTCCCCCAACATTCAAGAGCACTGGCTTTCATACCCATGTAAACACCAAAGGCTGTGACAGGAGAGGGATCACCACCACCGCCCATGTTTTCAGGAAGTCCGGTCACATGACGTGTGGATTGACGTACCTGCTCCATATCTGAGGTTGAAGTACCGACATCCTCTGCAGTGATATAGCGACCACCGAGTGTTTCTACGAATTCACCATAGCGTCGAAACAGTTCAGGAGTCTTTTGAGACTTGGAGTCACCGATGATCACCGCTTTACCGCCACCGAGATTCAATCCGCTAATGGCCGCTTTGTAAGTCATTCCACGAGACAAACGAAGTACATCATTAATGGCTTCAGATTCAGAAGAATAATTCCACATCCTGGTACCGCCTAGGGCTGGGCCAAGCGTGGTGTCGTGAATTGCGATGATGGCTTTGAGGCCGGTTGATTTATCGTAGCAGAAAACCACCTGCTCGTGACCGGCGAAAGAAGGGTGGCTGAAAACACCTTCATTCGGGGCAGAGGTTTTCTTAAGATCTTTGATTTCTAACATACAGACGGCTCGTTATGTACCTTTGCCAAATGGATTTCGGCGGCGCAAATGTAACCATCTTTTTCGAGGCAGCCAATACAGTTCCATATATTTGATAATGAAATCATTATCCCTTCTAAACAAATACCTGATTCGGTACCGTGGCAGGTTGTTATTGGGGATTATTTTTGTGATCCTCCAAAATTTCGGA
>JBJSZR010000449.1:0-3008 GCA_046090385.1 Bacteroidota bacterium | reverse complement strand
CACAACTCATTGTCAAATCATTGACTACATTAAGTGTAAACCCGTTGTTAATCTCAAGGTATAACCTCTTTTGACCGCTACCGCCGAAGCCTATGGTTGATGTCAGCGATTTCACAGTCAAATTGTCGGTTACCCTGATGGTTGCGACAGAGGCTCCAGGATCATAACCGGAAGTGTTGATGATGACATCATCACTACTGCCAGGGGCTACGCTTGCAGTAACAGTTGCTGTTGCAGCAGAAGTACCTACCAGCCAGTTACCAGGAGTGTTAAGGCTGGTTCCGGAGCGACCTGAAATACCCAGACCATTCCAGACATAGGTGTCCGCTACGGCATCAGAACAAATCATCGTCATCGAAGCGAGAAGCGTCGAAACGAATATTCGCTTCAAGCTATTGTTCCATTCGGCTCGACTTTGGTAAAATGGCTTCATTTTGTTTGTTTTTATTGTGTATGTGTTTGTTTTTTCTGAGAGAAGGGGTAATGTTCGTCTTATCATGACCGTTTAAAGCCACGCTGTAGGTGGCCGTTTTGATTGGATGACAGTTGGGGATTCATATGATAGGGCTTCCGGTATCCGCGTAATCCACGCTTCCCGAAAGTATCTGGCGACAAAACATAGGTCATGACAGTAGTCATTGCAGGCGTGGAAAATACGCCAACTGCCTTTTTTTGTGATGACAAAAAGATGACAGCTATTACAGCCGTGAAAACAGCTGTAAAGGCCACCAGGTACATCACAATAGAACTCAAGTAGATGAAGTCCATGCAATTTGTTTTGAAAACGAGATAAGATGCCGAAATATGCATACACTCGTTCGAAAGGTAAAAATCTAGTAAATAATCAAAATTGGCTATAGGTGTACTCACTTATAATTGTGCTATTTTGGTGAATTTATTATTCCGTAGTGTGAATAAAAATTGGGCTTGGGTTAAATTTTTCAATTCCTCTTTTAGGAAATGATGGTATATAATTTTTATTTAATGTCAATTAATGGTGGATATTACTCCCCCACCCCGGATACGAAGCAGGCCGCTCGCGGCGGCCTGTTCCGAAAATCCGAGTTGTTTTCTTACTGAACTATGATACGAAGTGTTTCAATTTTGCCACCTTCAGTCTGAACATTGAGTAGGTAAATTCCCCTAGACATGTTGGTCAAATCAATCTCCTTGGTGTTGAGGCCAGCCTCTGCATTCAGGTCGGAACTGTACACCACCTTGCCAAGCAAATCCACGATTCTTACCGCGTAACGGTCAGCCACCGGTGCGTTGTAACTCATCGTCAACTTGCCATTGGTCGGGTTCGGGAATGCCGAGAGACCCTGCTGTGTGGCAATATTGGACTCGCGACAAGCAAGGTTCACATTCACAGAAAGTCGAGAAGGACCGGAAGCTCCGCAGGCGTTGACTCCGTTGACCGTGATGACCGAAGTAGTGGACGTTGCGCCTGTGAAATCAGCAGAAGCTGACGTTCCGTTCGGGGTGATTACAGCTCCACCGCTCATCGACCACGAGTAAGATGTTGCACCGGTTACAGATGCAATACTGTAGGCGACACCACTCTGCGATTTACAGACCGAGTTAGGTCCGGTGATTGCGCCGGGAGTAGCCGTCTTGTTCGTTACCGGGAGACTACGAGCCGTTGAAGCACCACAGGAATTGTTGGCGGTGACGCTCACGTTGCCACTCACAAAAGTGGTTCCGATACTCACCGTGATAGATGTACCCGTATTGGATGTGATCGTCATGCCGGTTGGAACCGTCCAAGTGTAGGATGTAGCACCTGCCACAGCAGCAATCGAATAGGTAGCACTGGTAACACCTAAAGCAGGACAGAGGTTCGTAGCAGGACCTGACATAGCGCCTGGCTGCAATGGGGTTCTGTACAAGGTGAAGGAACGCGGGTTACTGCCACAAGCGTTAACCGCAGTGCAGGTAATGACGCCACCTGTCCAAGTAGTATTGGTCTTGACAACACATGAGGTGCCGCTGGTACTCAAGATGGATGCATTACCGGTTATCGACCATAAATAATTCGTAGCACCTACTGCCGCACCTACAGAGTAGGTTTGAGTGGTATTGGCGCATACGTAAATCGGACCGGTCAGACCCGTGCTGATGACAGCCAACCCTACGAGGGTTTGATAACGCGCACTGGATGTTCCAAGACAGTTGGAGGCTGTTACACTCAGCTGGGCGTTTGTGAATCCTGAAGGTACGCTTACGGTGATAGAAGATGTACCCTGACCGGAAACAATGGATGCCAAGGTTCCGGAAAGTGTCCAGAGGTAGCTCGTTGCGTTAGGGACAGGAGCAACTGAACAAGTGATGACTGCCGGGCCACAAGCAGGGGCCGACAGGCTGATTGTTCCAGGCTGGGTAGGCTTGACAGTGATAACTGGCACGTTCAAACAGGACTGTGCGCCGTTTCCACAGAAGTTGGAAGGTGTCACACATATAAAGCCTCCGGCATAAGTGCTGGAGAAACTTATAGTGATACTGTTCGTGGTAGAAGTGCCGGTGGCACCTGCTGGCAATGTCCAGTTATAACTGGTAGCTCCGGAAACCGCGGCAACGCTGTAAGTAACCGTTGAGTTACGACATGCACCGCCCGGACCGCTGATGGCACCCGCCGCTCCGGGAGCAGCACCAGTACCGCCTACAGAGGCCGTGGCCGAACCGGTACAGCCGTTGGCATCGGTGATGGTCACAGAATATGATCCGGTACCAAGGCCTGTTGCTGTTGCACTTGTCTGACCGTCGGACCAGAGATACGTATAGTTTCCTGCACCACCGCTGGCAGTAACAGTAGCAGAACCGTTATTGAATCCACATACCGCACTGACCGTGGTAGAGGTTCCAAGCACTTTAGTAGGCTCGGTAAGTGTCACTGAACCGCTGGTTGCAGAACATCCATTATCATCAGTCACTGTGAATGACCAAGTACCGGCTGCGGTAACCTGGGCACCCGTACCGTAATAAGGCGATTGACCACCTGTAGCTGTTAC
>JBJSZR010000448.1:0-4252 GCA_046090385.1 Bacteroidota bacterium | reverse complement strand
GAGGAGTAATGCATTTTCTTTCACGCTGAAATTGAAAACATACCACGATGGAAAATATATACGTTAAGAAAATCGTCAAGCTTACGATCTTTCTGCTACTGCTATCCGGCGTAACGGATGCCACCTATGGGCAGTGCACCGATCCTGTTTTCGTGGATGCAGGGGTGGACTTGAACGTCTGTGCTACGAGTGAAGTTTATTTGGGTGGAACTGTTTATGGTGGCAACGTATCTACAGGAACATGGACCACCAACGGCACTGGAAGTTTTGACAACAACCGCGCCCTTGATGCTATCTATACCCCAAGTCCGGCGGATTATGGACAGACCATTACTCTTACATTGACTTCCGATGCGCCAGCGGATCCAGCTTGTACAGCGGCTTCTGATTTTCTGCTTGTAACTTTCGATAATCTCCTTCTTACTTCTCTTAACACTACGGATACTACTATTTGTGCTGGATCCACTGCGGTAATTACGGCTTCACTTGGTGGTGCTTCCACAGGGCTTACCTGGGCCATTGAAAGCGGTAACGGTACCATCACCACGGCTTCCGGGTCCAACGGCAGAGTGATTGTTACGTATAATTCTGTTTCTTCTGATGCTGGAACATTGGTTTTGCTTTCCTGCACTCCCAGCGGACTTGCAACCAATCTTTGCCCTCCTCAGCCTGAGTTTGTGAATATCAGTGTGGATCCGATTCCTGTAGTGAATGCAGGAAATGATATTTCCTACTGCTCCGGAGTACCTATTCAGATTACCGGCACGGTGACCAACGGTGCAAGTAGCGGTGTTTGGTCCGGTGGAATCGGTACGTTTGCCAATGCCAATGCCCTTTCAACAACATACACCCCGCATCCGAACGAAACGGGAACTACCCTTGCTCTCACGCTGACCTCTGTGAACGGTTTGAATGTATGTCCTTCACAGTCCGATGAAGTGTTGGTAACCGTGGAAGACGTTCTTGTGGATGTCGGTGCTGATATCAATGTCTGCCTTGACGGCGGTGTCATCGAACTTACTCCGCTCTTGATTGGAGGCACGGGCACTGGTAGTTGGACCGGCGGGTTAGGTACATTCACACCCAATAGAAATACGCCGAACGTAACGTATACTCCTGATGATTCAGAAGGTGGAACAACGGTTACGCTTACTTTCACGACCAACCCCGTGCCTGGTTGCACTGCTGTATCGGATGCATTGGACATCTTTATCGATCGTCCGCCACTGGTGGATGCCGGACCCGATCAGTCTGCCTGTATCGACGGAGGTTCTGTATTCCTGAGCGGTGTCGTTTATGAAAATGCACCAACCGGTCATTGGGAAGGTGGCGCCGGTACCATATCTGTGGTCGGGAACGATCCCACTTTTGTAGAATACACGCCTGATCCGTCTGAAGCCGGCCAGACCGTTATCATGACTTTCGTATCTGATAACGGTTCTAACGTCTGTCTGCCTGGAACCGATGAGATGACCATCACTTTCGAAGCCGCTCCGACTGCAAGTGTAGGTCCTGAGCAACGCGTTTGTAACGAGGCTACTGTTTCAGTTTCTGGAACTATCGCTTTCGGCTCTACTGGTCAATGGAGCACTTCCGGCGACGGTACATTTGCCAACGGAACGGCATTAAGTACCGTTTACACTCCGGGTCCTAACGATAGGGTAGACGGTTATGTTTTACTTACTCTCACCCCTGATGCCGTAGTGAATAATACCTGTACGCCTGTTGCGGCTTCGATCGACGTAGTTGTAAATCCATTGATAACACTTTCTGCTTCAACCACGAATGTGAAGTGTAATGCGGGTACCACTGGCGCAATCGACCTGACTGCTGTGGGTGGTGCTGGTCCTTTCATTTACTCATGGAGCAATACCGCCACTACGCAGGATATCAGCAGTCTCACTGCAGGTACTTATACGGTTTTGGCTACCGATTCCACGGGTTGCACTCAGTCAGCCACTTACACGTTGACTCAACCTTCAGCCGCTGTTTCTGTCGTATCTGCAATTCCAACGGCTGTCCTTTGTAATGGCGCCACAACCGGTGCTATTGCATTGACGGTTACAGGAGGCACTGGCTCTTATAACTATAGCTGGAGTAATAACTCGACCTCCGAAGACCTCAACGGATTATCCGCTGGTATCTATACTGTGAATATATCTGATGTTAACGGTGGGACTCAGAGTGGTTGCTTGGCAACTACTTCCGTCACCGTCACCGAGCCGTCTGCAGTGGTCTCTGTCAGTTCTGCAGTTCCAACTCATGTTCTTTGTAATGGAAACAGCACCGGCGCAATCGATTTGACAGTCGCCGGCGGTAGCGGTAACTATACCTACAGCTGGTCCAACAACGCTACGAGTGAGGACATCTCTTCGCTGGCTGCAGGTGTTTACACTGTAAATATTGCTGATGCAAATGGTGGAGTTCAAAGTGGCTGTCTGGCTTCGACCACGGTAACGATCAACCAGCCTTCTGCAGCGGTATCGATCACATCAGCTGTGCCTACTCATGTTCTTTGTAATGGAAACAGCACCGGCGCAATCGCTTTGACAGTCGCCGGCGGTAGCGGTAACTATACCTACAGCTGGTCCAACAACGCTACGAGTGAGGATATCTCTTCGCTGGCAGCGGGTGTTTATACGGTAAATGTATCGGATGCGAACGGCGGCACCTTGAGCAGCTGTCTGGCTTCGACCACGGTGACGATCAACCAGCCTTCGGCAGCGGTAACATTTACCTCATCAGTTACCAATGTCCTTTGTAACGCTGGTAATGATGGAGCAATCAATGTCACCCCTGCGGGAGGAAGCGGTTCTTACAACTTCAGTTGGTCGAATGGTTCCACCACCGAAGATATCAGTGGATTGACAGCGGGCACTTACACCATCAGCATCTCAGATGCTAACAATGGTACACAAAGCGGTTGTTTGGCAACGGCTGCCATTGTGGTATCCCAACCTACGGCACTTGTGGCTTCATCATCTGCAGGTTTCATCACTTGTTTCGGCGGTACGACCACTGTAACAGTTTCGGCAACCGGAGGTACCACACCTTATACCGGAACCGGTGTGTTTTCAAATATCTCTGCGGGCAACTATTCTTACACAGTAACCGATGCAAATGGTTGTCAGTCAACCACGACCGGCTCTGCTTCTCAGAGGGACCAGATAGTTGTCACCTCTTTTACTCCGACCAGCGGTGGTACTGGCACTTCGATCACGATCACTGGATCTGGTTTCACCGGAGCCACGCAAGTCCTTTTTGGAGGGGTTTCTTCGACTTTCACAGTCAACTCCAACACGCAAATCACAGCTCAAGTTCCTGCAAGTGCGGTAACAGGAGTCATAACAGTCAATGCAGGATCTTGTACTGGCAGTTCCACAGCAACATTCACTCCAAGTATCCAGGTGAATGTGAAGATATTCCTCGAGGGTTATTATGCAGGGAATGGAGAAATGAGAAGTCCTCTGCAAACTCTTGGTATCACCCAAAACCCCAACATTTGTGACACTCTTCGTTTGTTCCTTTATTCACCAACAAGCCTGGGTGCCCCATCATTCTCCTATACCGGATTATTGAACAAAGATGGAACCATCCAAGCCTCATTTAGTGGCTCAGCACTGGGTAACAGCTATTATATCGTAGCCGTGCACAAAAACCACCTTCAGACATGGAGTTCTGGGCCCGTGAGCATGAGCAACTCAACCAGTTACGATTTCACTACAACGGACAACTTTGGTGTACCTAATGGCTACGCAGGTCAAATGGCTGATCTTTTTGATGGATCCTTCGGCATGTTCGCCGGTGACATCACGGATGGAGCGAACTTGGGAGTTCAGGACGGATACATCGATGCCAGTGATTACAGTGAAATCGAGAACCTTATGCCTATCGGTCTTTCAGGAACCTACGAATACGGTGACTTGGACGGTGACGGCTATGTAGACAGTAATGATTATTCAATCATAGAGAACCAGATGACATTCGGTCTCACAATCTTCCGTCCGTTCTGATGGAAACTACACAAAAAAGAAACCATAAACACACACACATAATGAAAACCTACCGGACCACCTTACTTAGACTCTCAGCACTTTTTCTGCTGACTTTATGTTCGTACGAGGCGTCTTCGCAAACGATGAGCCTGTATATCGACAACGACACGACCACCTCGGCAACTGTGTATGAGTTCGACATCAAGGCTAAGACCGATGCCGGATCCATCAATGGGAGAACTGGAAAGTCCTTCCAT
>JBJSZR010000447.1:0-4178 GCA_046090385.1 Bacteroidota bacterium | reverse complement strand
CTGGAGCAATCAAAAGATTTCATTGGCGACTTTGACTTTGCCTTGAAATCGACCTTGCGAGCTATCGAACTTCCGGAAGTATATTACTCTGTAGGAAAATGGGATCTTCGTCCGGAGTCGAAAAAAGCACTGGATGGGCTTATACTTATCTTGAAAGAAAATCCTACGCTTGTAATTGAATTGGGGTCTCACACCGACTCCCGTCCTATTCCCATGACGAACGATACGCTTTCGCAGCGCAGAGCCGAGTCAGTGGTAGAATATCTGGTCAAGGCAGGTATCCCTTCTGAAAGGATGGTCCCACGCGGATATGGTTCCACGCAACCACGCCAGCTCGACAAAGACCTTGGCAGCTTCAAAAAAGGAGATGTATTGAATGATCAATTCATCAGCAATCTTTCCGATAAAAAACTGAAAGAGGAAGCATATCAGCTGAACCGTCGTACAGAATTCCGGGTACTTCGCACCAATTACATCGATCCTAACGCTCCTGCTCCTGTAGAAGAAGAGCCTGTACCGGTGGTAAATCCTGACCAACCTGTAAAAGTGGATGCGAAAGAGGCCGCTAAAGTCGAAGAGAAAAAAGGGCCTGGAGAAATCTATGTATGCAAAAAAGGCGACCAGTACAGTTCCATTGCAAAAAACTACAGTATCACCGTAAAGGAACTGAAAGCCCTTAACGGCATAAAGACCGAACCAGTAGAGGAAGGTATGGAGCTGAAAGTGGAAGTCGGTGGCGACTATTCGGAGTATGATAAGAAATTTTATATCGTCGTGAAGGGTGACGATGGCTGGAAAAGCATCGCCAAAAAACTGAACATGAAAGATTCCGATCTGAAGAAAATGAATAAAGGTATCGACGAAGATGCTCTCAAGCCGGGAAAGAGAATCCGTATCGCTAAGTAGCGACTAACCATGACACAAGCGTTCCGCCACTCCACGGCGGAACGCTTTTCTTTTATCGACCATGCAAAACTCTGACAAATACGCTCAAAGAGGTGTTTCAGCCACCAAAGAAGACGTGCATCGGGCAATCAGTTCCCTTGACAAAGGCCTTTTTCCAAAAGCCTTTTGCAAGATCGTTCCTGATCTTTTAACTGGTAGCCTCGAACACTGTATCGTTATGCATGCCGATGGTGCTGGCACCAAATCATCGCTTGCCTATGCTTATTGGCGGGAGACTGGAGACCTGAGCGTATGGAAAGGAATTGCGCAAGACGCCATCGTGATGAATACCGATGACTTATTGTGCGTCGGAGCAACTGGTCCCATGTTGTTGTCTTCGACAATCGGCAGAAACAAACGATTGATACCAGGTGAAATCATAAAAGCTCTTATCGAAGGCACCGAAGAAGTTTGTGATTTGATGCGCAGTCATGGCATAGAAATACTGCTTACCGGTGGTGAAACGGCTGATGTAGGCGACCTGGTACGAACAGTGATTGTCGATTCGACCGTAGTATGCAGGATGAGACGTTCTGATGTCATCAGCAATGACCGCATCGGTAACGGGGATGTGATTGTAGGATTTTCATCGACAGGAAAATCCAATTATGAAAAGGAGTATAATGGCGGAATGGGAAGTAATGGTCTGACTTCGGCACGCCATGATGTATTTTCCAAGATGATTGCTGAAAAATATCCTGAGACTTTTGACCAAGCACTACCAGCTGATATCACCTACAACGGTTCGTTCGGACTTACCGATCCCGTCAAGGTCGATGAAGTATCGGAAATTCCCGCAGCGAAGCTGGTGCTTTCGCCCACACGCACCTATGCCCCGATCATTAAAGCCATTCTTGAACATGGCCGTCATGCTGTTCATGGCATGGTGCATTGTAGCGGTGGCGGTCAGACCAAAGTGCTTCACTTCATCGACAACCTGAAAATTGTCAAAGACAATCTGTTCGATGTACCTCCTCTTTTCGACTTGATCCATCGTGAAAGCGGGACAGCTTGGAAAGAGATGTACCAAGTCTTCAATATGGGACACCGGATGGAAGTTTACTGTGCCGAACATGATGCCGAATGGATGATACGAATCGGAAGATCATTCGGAGTGGATGCTAAAATAATCGGCCATTGCGAAAAGAACGACAAGAGAGAATTGCACTTGACCACACCTGAAGGCGTGGTGAATTATTGAGAAAGAAAACAGATGCTGCTGGACAAACTCGAAGCCATTCATAACAGGTTCATGGAGGTGGAAACATCTCTGAGCTCGCCTGATGCAATGGCTGATATGAAAAGATTCGCTCAACTCAACCGGGAATACAAGGAGCTCAAGCCGATCGTCGAAAAATTTTTCGAATACAGGAATGTACAAAGCAATCTGGCCAATGCCCGTGAGTTGGTGCAGACAGAGAAGGACGAAGAGTTCCGTGAAATCGCGAAAGCGGAGCTTTCAGAACTTGAACGACTCAATATTGAACTAGAAGAGACCATCAAGATCCTGCTGATTCCCGCCGATCCGGAAGATGCCAAAAACGCGATCATGGAGATACGTGGAGGCACAGGCGGGGACGAAGCAAGCATATTCGCTGGCGACTTGTACCGGATGTATGTACGTTTTTGCGAACGTAAAGGCTGGAAAATCGAAACTGTTGATTTCACCGAAGGAACTGCGGGTGGATACAAAGAAGTCATCTTCAATGTGCATGGAGATAATGCATACGGAACGCTGAAATACGAAAGTGGCGTACACAGAGTGCAAAGAGTGCCTGCAACAGAAACACAAGGAAGGATACATACTTCTGCGGCTACCGTAGTCGTATTGCCTGAGGCAGACGAATTCGATGTGGAGCTGAAAGCGAATGATATCAGAAAAGACCTGTTCTGCTCCTCTGGACCCGGAGGTCAATCAGTGAATACCACCTACTCAGCGGTTCGACTCACCCATATCCCAACAGGGGTTGTAGCACAATGCCAAGATGAGAAATCACAGATAAAGAATTACGAAAAGGCATTATCGGTATTGCGTTCCAGGATTTATGAGATGGAACTCAATAAACGCATGGAAGAGCAGTCTAAAAAGCGCAAGACCATGGTCTCCACCGGTGACAGATCTGCTAAAATCAGAACATACAATTACCCCCAAAGCCGTATTACTGACCATCGAATAGGTCTGACGCTCTATAATCTGCAGAATTTCGTTGATGGTGATATCTACGAAATGCTGGATGCACTTCAAGTGGCCGAAAATGCTGAAAGATTGAAAGAAGGAGTGCAATAATTCCTACTTTTGTAGTGGTGTTCGCTTATTATTGTTTTAAAGCACCTTATGAAAATTACGATTTTGAATGCCCTGGATTTCACAAAGTACCTGAGTGAAGGATTGAGCTTTGCTCAATACCGTTCCGATTTCGAAAAAAATGCCTTGGCTGCTAAGAGCGGCAATGCCGTGGGCTCTCCTCATCCGGAAGTGTTACCGTTGAACTGGCAACGTTCAACCAGGGTCGAGAAGACATTTTTATTGGACCCAGTGCTTATGAAAAGACTGGAAGCACTTGACCATAAACTTGTATGGCTGGTCATTACCGAGTCTTGGTGCGGGGATTCCGCTCAATCACTTCCTGTTATTGCCAGGATTGCAGAGGCCAGTCACGGAATGATAGACCTCCGCATCATACTGCGCGATACGAATATTGAGCTGATGGATGCATTTCTGACAGATGGAAAGAGGGGAATCCCTAAACTTATACAATTAGACAGCAAGGGTAATATCCTAAAAACCTGGGGGCCCAGACCGCTGGCAGCTCAGGAGTTGATCGATCGCCTGAAACGAGATCCTGTGTTGAGCGAAACTCATAAGGAAGAGCTTCACAAATGGTATGCCCACGACCGCTGTGAATCGATTCAAAAAGAGCTATCCGACCTATTGCCCTTATCTTGAACTGAAAAATTGCTGAGTATATTTAAGTCATGAACCGTCGGGACTTCCTTGGAACTTCGATTGGTGCATTTACCATGTTTTCACTGAGCGGATTCAAGCGGATAAGCGATGATATGCCTTCATCCGAAAAGATGCCTGTGCTTTTTGTCGGGCATGGAAATCCGATGAATGGTATCGAGGACAATACTTTCAGTCGTGCTTGGAAAAAAACCGCCTTACAACTTCCGAAGCCTACTGCCATCCTCTGTGTTTCGGCACATTGGTTGACCAAAGGAACTTTCGTAAC
>JBJSZR010000446.1:0-769 GCA_046090385.1 Bacteroidota bacterium | reverse complement strand
CAGCAACCCAACCAGTCAAGTGGTGTGACCGGTGGTCGTCCCGAATTGATCGAGCTCATTGCAAAAGCAGGAATCGCAGCCGGCGTCGACGGACTTTTTGTAGAAACTCATCCTGAACCCTCCCAGGCAAAATCGGACGGGGCCAACATGCTTCACCTGGATCACCTTGAAGGCATGCTCGAACGACTGACAAGGATCCGGGAAGCGATCAAGTGACTATGATGAAAAGCCACCTGCGAAGACTTTTTCACCTTGTGGTGTTGTTGTCGCCTTGCTGGTGCCAAGCTCAATTCTTTCAGCGCACATTCGGCTGGGGGCCTTTCAACACGGCACCATCATGCGCTTACAGGTCCGATGGATATTACGGACTGTCAGGGTCCTTCTCCTCTAACGCTAGCTCGCAGACAGATTTCGTGCTTATTCAAATCGATACCAATGGAACTTTCCAATGGTCAAAATGCTATGGCTCCGCAGGTATCGATAACGTAACTCGGCTTGCTACATTGCCCGACTCAGGATATGTTCTTGCCGGATTTACCAACGGATTTTCTTCCAATAACGACTACGACGGCTATGTAGTGCGTACCGATCCATTCGGAGATACTCTCTGGACCCGGACCTTTGGAACGTCTGAATGGGATTTTGTAAACGATCTGAAGTTGCTCTCTGACGGGAATTATTTATTGGCTGGAAGTAGCGAGTCATCATCGTTCGGCAATACAGCAGGATGGTGGCAAACAATCAAACCTAATTGCCTTCTGGTCTTCAG
>JBJSZR010000445.1:0-3069 GCA_046090385.1 Bacteroidota bacterium | reverse complement strand
GGTTGTCAACCGGAAAAAGTTAAAACAGGCTCTGATCTCCCTCAGTGATTTCTAAATAGGACTCGAGGTGAATTATTGACTATATTCGCGTCAGGATTCAATAATCAGAAAATGGACGATCATCCATGGTCAGCGTGGAAGAAAAAGAGTTGCTTGCGGAACGTTTAGCCAGCCGCAACCTCTACAAGCTCAAACAGCTCACCTCGACAGTGTTGCCTGAAGAGCTTGCCGAGCTGATCAACACGTCCAAATCCATAGATCCCTCCAAAGTTTTCCAGGCACTTGATGCTGAAAAAGCTGTCAAGACCTTCGAGCATCTGGATTTCGACATCCAGGTCGAACTCTTGCAGTCGTTTTCAGTCGAGCAACTTTCTACAACGCTGAATGCCATTTCGCCTGACGACCGTACGGCGCTTTTCGAGCAACTCCCACAGCAGACACTGAAAAAATACCTCTCACTGCTGTCTGATGAAGAGCGGAAGACCGCAAATCAATTGCTTCAATATCCGGAGGAGTCCATAGGACGACTCATGACGCCCGATTTCATTTCGGTCAAAGAGGGCTGGTCGGTTCAACAAGTACTCGAACATATCCGTATGTTCGGCAAGGATTCTGAGACTCTGAACATCATCTACGTTACAGATGCTCAAGGGTTCCTACTGGACGATATCAAAGTAAGGGACTTCTTGTTGGCTCCTCTCGACAGGAAAGTAGCAGAACTGATGGACCATCAGTTCGTCTCCCTGAATGCGAAAGACGACCAGGAAACCGCCATTGAGGCTTTCAAGCAGACCGACCGTGTAGCATTGCCGGTTACCGATTTCAATGGATTACTGTTGGGTATCATAACGATTGACGACGTTGTGGATGTGATCGAAGAAGAGGACACTGAAGACATCCAGAAGTTCGGTGGTACTGAAGCCTTGGAAGAGCCTTATCTGAAAGTCTCCTTCCGTGAAATGATCAGCAAAAGGGCCGGTTGGCTTATCGTCCTGTTTTTAGGAGAGATGTTGACCGCCAGTGCCATGGGATACTTCACCAACGAGTTGAATCGGGCAGTGATACTTGCACTTTTCATTCCGCTCATCATATCGTCAGGCGGTAACAGCGGATCACAAGCGGCTACACTGATCATACGTGCAATGGCTCTGGGTGAGCTGACCATCGAACAGTGGTGGAACGTGATGCGCAGGGAGTTGCTGTCCGGGTTAGTATTAGGTACCATCCTCGGAGTGATTGGTTTTATGCGGATCGCTGCCTGGACGCTTTTCACCGACATTTACGGTCCTCACTGGATGATGATCGCCTTCTCGGTGAGCCTTTCACTCATAGGTGTCGTCATGATAGGAACACTATCCGGTTCCATGCTTCCGCTTTTACTGAGGCGAATGGGCATTGATCCTGCTATCTCTTCAGCACCCTTCATCGCCACTTTGGTTGATGTGACAGGGCTTGTGATCTATTTTTCAATTGCCTACATGTTCCTTAAAGGCACATTGCTGTAAGGCAAAAGATCACTCTATCGTATAAGCGATATCAAAACGCAATTCCGGCTGTGTTGGATCGTTAACATAAATCTGGAAATTACGACTTTCCTTCCCTGTCCTTCCAGCGGTGTTCAACTCCATGGCCACCAAAACGGAATCTCCAGGCAAAACAACTTCAGCTGATAGACTTACTTGCAAAGACGGGGAGTCCGATTTCAATTGGCGGATGAGTAGATCTCTTTTCCCGTCATTATGAATCAGAAACTCTTTTTTCACTACAATACCCTGCTTCACTTTACCTAAATCCATGAACTTGGCGGGAACACGAACCTTTTGGGTCATCAGAGAGTCCTCTGCACTCATGACAGGAAAACGCTCCATCAACTTCAATGTCACAGTGAATGGCTTTGAAGGCTGTTTCGGATCGTCTGTAGAAATAGAGAAACGTTCCATGATAAAACCATAACCGGGATGACAAGACGCATCAAAGACAATGACGAACCAAGCTGCAGAATCAGGCTGAACAGAAACGGAACCTGCCAATACTTTGAGACAAGGAGATCCGACACTTGAGACAGATACAACATGGGCAACGGTATCGGTATTTAAAAGGAAAAGCGTATCAGTGACGATGGTGTCCTTAAAAACAATTCCCAGGGAAATATTCCCGTCCGACATTCGGAAAACACCACTCCTCTTAGGAAACCGATCTTTCAGGGTAGGTGCACCGCTAACCACCCGCGATTGAGAGTATGCATCCAAACATGCAATCAAAAAAAACGAAAAGAAAAGAAGTCGTATCATTCTTTATCAAGTATCTCCTCGGCTAAATCTTCAAGGGAAATCCCACCGAAATTACCAGAACTCATCAATAACACCAAACAGTTACTGAAGTCATTCTTTATCAAACTTTCCTTGAATTCCAGGGAATCCGTGAACACCATAAGGTCCTTCCTATTGAACGCATTGACCACCTGCCCAACCGAAACGGGTGGCAATTGCTTATGAGCGATCGTATGAGGGTTGAAATAAACCATGGCTATATCCGCATCATTCATTGTACCATCATACTCTTTCAGAAACTCATCATTGAGACTGCTGAACGTATGAAGCTCCATACAGGCTATGAGCTTCTGTTTTGGAAACTGACTACGAACGGCTGCTACCGTGGCTTTCAATTTGGATGGCGAATGTGCGAAATCCTTGAAAACACTTACATGGGCATTGGCACCCAACTGCTCGAGTCTCTTGGCCGCACCTTTGAAGGAGGAAATCGATTTATAGAAGTCGTGATTAGAAACCCCCAACTCATTGCAAACGGCACGAGCGGCTTCAAGATTCATGAGATTATGGGTTCCAAAAATATTAAGCCGTACATCACCGAAGGCCGTTTCCAAAAAAGTAACACCTTGAATTATCTTATGAGCAGGGACATTGTATGGTATTCTTTTCGCCAAAGTGGAAGATTTATTCGCAACATCGGTTACTGCATCATCTGCTTCGCAGTAAATCAATTTTCCATCTGACGGCAGTCCGTCGGAAAAGATCCGAAACTGATCGACATATCCTGCGAACGTAGGAA
>JBJSZR010000444.1:0-1953 GCA_046090385.1 Bacteroidota bacterium | reverse complement strand
ACTTGCCCTGTAATATACGAGGACATGTGATCCATGTAGATGGAGGAATGCATACCTGATTTATTCATTTCACTGAATCTTACCATAACATCTCAAACTCAATCTCGTCATGATCAAAAGATTACTTGTTTTTTCAGCCTCAATCTTATTCGTGTTGCAAGCATCCGGTCAACCCGGTTCTTACAGGCAACTTCCTGCGGGTTTGATATCGCAGGGAATGTCTCCCTCCGGAAATTTCATCACCGGACTAGGTGGTGGCGGATCCTTCCTCTACAAGACAACCGATTCTTCATTGTTTCTGATCGGAGGTAATTCAGCCTACGACTGTACTGACTTCGGCGTAGTTGCCGGAACAATCGATACCATAGTGGGGGCAGTTACAGCCGAAGTTGCGGCTATTTACAATGCAGGTGCTTGGCGTTCATTGCCAAGCGTACCCGGCGGGGGATATGTAACCGGTACGGGTAGCTATTCCGATGCCTTTGGCATTTCCAATAACGGTGAGGTCGTTTGTGGGTTTTATTGGTCTAATGCCAGCAAGACAACCGCCTATTCATATAATACTTCTACCCAACAATACACAACATTTCCTGACTTCGGACAAAGCGCTAAGGCTTCTGTCATTTCTGGTAACGGTCAGGTAGTTGCAGGCTGGTGTCAAACCAACAACCGTGTGCCTGTGCGTTGGAACCCTGCTGCGACTCTCATGAGCACCGGAGGAGAGTGCTATGGTATCAATACAGACGGCAGTTTCATTGCAGCCAGTGGAAGCGGTGCTTTCGGCTCCGTTCCCATTTTGTGGGACAGTGCTGCCGGTCAAGTCACCATATTGCCTCTTCCTGCAAATGCTGACGACGGTCAGGCTTTAGGAGTTTCCGATAATGGAATCACTGTGGGATATTTCAACGCAGGCTTTTCCCGTTTCGGATTCATTTATATTCCTGGACAAGGCACCTTCGAGTTGTCTTCTTACCTGACCGGTCTTGGAATACCTAATGTGGGTAATGTTTCATGGCCTCAGAATATTTCCAAAGACGGACGTTATATCAGTGGTATCACGAATACATTCCCTCGTCAAGCATGGTTTGTTGATGTCGGTTCCGTGCCCACCTACACGAATCAAT
This sequence comes from Bacteroidota bacterium, assembly GCA_046090385.1. Classification (GTDB taxonomy): domain Bacteria; phylum Bacteroidota; class Bacteroidia; order AKYH767-A; family 2013-40CM-41-45; genus Pollutiaquabacter. The sequence goes on along the minus strand of JBJSZR010000444.1, from coordinate 829 downwards.
TGCAGGCTGAGTCGCATCAGGTCATCGCTTATCCTAATCCGGCTACCGGCGACAAGACAAGTTTCACATTCAAAATGTCTGATATCGGGGATGTCTCTTTGCAGGTACTTGATATGAAAGGCTCGCTTATAAGTAACACCGATTTTGGGCAGATGCAATCAGGTATCCAGGAAATCTCCTGGGATTTGAAGGATGCGAATGGCAATCGTGTAGCTGAAGGATATTATCCTTGTATAATCAACGCAGGCAAGAAGTCGACCAAGCTTTTTGTCTATGTACAATGATGCCTGTATTCAATGAACAATACCGAAGCCGGCTTTGTCCGGCTTCTTCATTTGAAAAATTCAGATAGAATCATGAAAAAAATCATTTTACCGTTCATGTCGCTGCTCTTCGCAGTCGCATCAGCCCAACAATTACTTACTCCCGAATTGCTTTGGAAATTCGCCCGGGTCTCTGAACCTCGTACCTCTCCTGATGGTCGGTATGTACTTTGTTCGGTCCGCCGAGTTGATTACGTAGCCAGTAAAGGCAATACGGATATCTGGAGATTCGACCTTGTTACCGGTCAGTCTTCAGTCATTGCATCTGATTCTGTGAATGAATCTTCTGCACGTTGGAATGCCGACGGTACCATGATTTATTTCATGAGCGATGCAGGCGGATCGTCCCAGGTTTGGACCATGAAGCCTGATGGAACCGAGAAGAAACAGTTCACGAAGTTGGATGATGACGTGAATGGTTTCGGTGTTGCGGTAGCAGGCAACAGAATCTGGCTGGCGCTCGATGTGAAGGTGAAGGACTTCAACGGTAAAGAGATCTACAAAGA
>JBJSZR010000443.1:0-1287 GCA_046090385.1 Bacteroidota bacterium | reverse complement strand
CTGAGGCATGAATGATACCGGCCTTGTCCACCTTGAAAGCGATCTTTCCGCCTTTCAGGTCGTTGACTGCGCCGGCAACGTCATTGGTCACGGTTCCTGTCTTAGGGTTGGGCATCAGGTTTCTTGGACCCAATACCTTACCGAGCTTACCGATCTTAGGCATCACGGAAGGAGTTGCAACAATCACGTCCACATCGGTCCATCCGCCTTCGATTTTGGTGATAAACTCATCGAGTCCCACAAAATCAGCACCTGCTGACTTAGCCTCACTTTCCTTATCAGGTGTACAAAGCACGAGAACCTTCTTTGTCTTTCCGGTTCCGTGAGGCAGTGAAACTGTTCCGCGGATGGCCTGGTCTGCTTTCTTGGGATCAACACCCAGACGAACGTGCAGGTCAACGGAACTGTCGAATTTGGTTGTATTTATTTCTTTTATAAGGGATGAAGCTTCTTTAAGGCTATAGGCCTTGCTGGCGTCAACCCTGGCATTGGCTGCTTTTCTTTTCTTCGTAATCATGTTGAAAATATTTTAAGGTTGACTGATTATTCTTTATCCCAGGGAGCTTTTCCTTCAACGGTAAGACCCATACTGCGGGCGGTTCCTGCCACCATGCTCATCGCACTGTTCAGTGTGAAGGCATTGAGGTCGGGCATCTTGTCTTTGGCGATTGCCTCTACCTGGTCCCAGGTAACCTTACCGACTTTCTGACGGTTGGGTTCCTTACTGCCGCCTTTGATTTTTGCAGCTTCCATCAGCTGTACGGCAGCCGGTGGTGTCTTGATGATGAAATCAAATGATTTGTCTGAATAAACGGTGATGAGAACAGGAAGAACCTTACCCTGTTTGTCCTGAGTCCGCGCATTGAACTGCTTGCAGAACTCCATGATGTTGATTCCCTTTGAACCGAGGGCCGGACCGATTGGCGGTGCCGGGTTGGCTTGTCCTCCTTTGCACTGGAGTTTGACAAAGCCTGTGATGTCTTTTGCCATTTTATTTTTTTTTGGTGTTAACGCCGGGCTCAAGGCCAGGCTCCCAAAGCCTCCCTTACGGGATATAAAGAACTGGTTGGGGCGGCAAAGATAAAGGAAAATGAAGAATGAGGGGTGAAAAATGAAGAATTTCCATAGGAACCGGATAAAAAAAATTGTAGCATCGTTGCATGGCATTATGATCAATTGGCAACTGCCATGGCGAATTAGAATTATGGAAAAACAGCTTGTTTGTGATACAAGAAATTCATTGTCAATGGAATTTAGCCCATTCAACCCGCCTTAACGGACGCCCCC
>JBJSZR010000442.1:0-2743 GCA_046090385.1 Bacteroidota bacterium | reverse complement strand
GATGCCGAAGTGAATGCCTTACAAGGCTTGATCAGCAAAGCGATTTTTACGCGCGATGTTCGTTACATCAGTCGTGAGCAAGCCCTTGACAGCCTGAAAAAGGAATTAGGCGAGGACGCTTTTGTCATGCTGGAATCAAATCCGCTTCCTGCTTGCCTGGATATTGCCTTAAGAGCTGATTATGCAAGCCCCGATTCCTTGGAGCGCATCCGTGCATCACTGATGGCGAATACTGAGATCGTTGATGAGGTTGTTTACCAGCGAAGCCAGGTTGACCGGCTTGAGAAGAATTTCAATACGGTTGCGATCGCTCTCACGATATTTTGTCTGTTATTATTGCTCATTGCAGTAACCCTGATCAACAATACCGTCCGGCTTTCGATGTTTTCAAGCCGGTTCCTGATCAAAAGTATGCAACTGGTGGGTGCCACAAAAGGATTCATTCGTAAGCCATTTATTGCCAGAAGCACCTTTTTCGGATTCCTGGCCGGTTGTGTGGCCGTCTTCATGCTGTTTGGAGTCATGTACATGGTTTCAAGAAAATTCCCTGAGCTGGGTCAATTTTCAAACCCGAATGAGATTGCCTTGCTTTTTGCCGGAGTCATCATGATTGGAGTTCTGATCACTGCCACCAGCACTTTTTTCGCAGTGAATAAATACCTACGAACCCGAGCAGAGCAGCTTTATTGACTACTGGAATCGACTTGCCGGTCGTTTCTTAAAAGTTATCTTTGCAGTCAAACACTATCGAGATGGCCAAGAAAGAACTCCCAAAGCCTGCCAACGACTTCGCTTTCGGTAAGGAAAATTACATCCTGATGATAGTCGGTATCGTAGTGATTTTCATAGGTTTCCTCTTAATGGCAGGTGGTGGCAGCGAAAAACCGGGTGAATGGAATCCTGAGATTTTCAGTGCCCGTCGTATAACGGTAGCCCCTCTGATGGTGGTAGCCGGTTTCATCATTGAAGTTTTTGCCATCATACGTCGTCCGAAAGACTGACCGTCTGAGCCCGGGCATATTCATTAAATAAATGATTCGGCCCGATAATCCGCCACGATGGATCTGATTCACGCACTTGTTCTGGCTGTTGTAGAAGGCATCACAGAGTTCCTTCCGGTTTCATCGACAGGACATATGATCATTGCGTCCTCGATAATGGGCATCGAACAGGATGATTTCACAAAAACCTTTACGATCAGCATACAGTTCGGTGCGATACTTTCCGTGGTGGTACTTTACTGGCGAAAATTCCTGCCTGGAGCAGACGGGTGGTCATCAATGGTCGGGTTTTACCGTAGATTGCTGATAGCATTCATACCTGCCGTGATTGCCGGTTTGATTTTCAAAAAACACATCGACCTGCTTTTGGAGAATGTCATCGTAGTCGCTGTGATGTTATTGCTGGGAGGAATCGTTTTCCTGTTTCTTGATAAATGGTTCCAGGCTGCCGAAACGCGCGGTGATAATGAACTCACCAGTGACAAGAAGTCGTTTCTGATAGGTTGCTTCCAGGTCATTGCCATGGCACCGGGTGTATCAAGATCCGCAGCGACCATCATAGGAGGGTTGACACAAAAACTGAACAAGCGCGCAGCTGCGGAGTTTTCTTTTTTTCTGGCAGTGCCAACCATGTTCGCGGCCACTGCGAAGGATATTTTTGATTTATACCAGTCAGGAGGAGGCTTCAAGGACGGACATATCGGATTGCTCATTTTCGGAAACGTCGTGGCTTTCCTTGTTGCCATGCTGGCGATACGGACTTTCATCACCTTTCTCACACGTCATGGATTTCGCGTATTCGGCTATTACAGGATCATTGTTGGAATCACACTGCTCCTCCTCTACTTTCTGGGTGTGCCATTGCAGATCACATGAGCGGAATAGAAAGCACTGATCTTTCAGAAGGACGTGTCCTATTGATCGACAAACCGTTGCGCTGGACATCATTCTCCGCTGTCAACCGGGTGAAGCGCAGGTTACTCAATGACATCCTTGATGGTATCGAGGATCCTACTGAACGTAGGAAGTGGAAGAAAAGACTCAAGATCGGTCACGCGGGCACACTCGATCCGCTTGCAACCGGTCTTTTGATTCTTTGTACCGGAAAAAAGACAAAAACCATTCAGGAGATACAGGGACAGGAAAAGGAATATACAGGCACCATCGTATTGGGTGCCGTGACTCCGACTTACGATCTTGAATCATCGCCAGAGCAGTTCAAAGCGGTGGACGCAGTGACGGAAGAAAGGTTGAAGGAGGCAATCATCCGGCTTACCGGATTCATAGAACAGTTTCCGCCTGCTCATTCGGCTGTCAAAATCGACGGGCAGCGTGCCTACGAACTTGCACGAAAGGGAAAAGAGGTCAACATCAAATCCAAAACTGTCGAAATCAAAGTTTTTGAAATAACCCGTTTTTCTTTGCCGGAAATAGACTTCCGCGTTGTTTGCAGCAAAGGGACATATATCAGATCGCTGGCAAACGACCTCGGAAAGCTAGTGGAATGTGGAGCCTATCTGAGTGCTTTACGCCGAACACGCATAGGGGAGTACAGGGTAGAGGATGCCTTCAAAGTTACTGATTAGGTTTTATATCATTGATTTTAAGCATTTTAACTTCATTTAAAAGCCCCCTAATTTTTTATCTGTAACTTTGAAGGCATCCTCTACCCTGTACTCCCCTATGCGTGTTCGGCGTAAAGCACTCAGATAGGCTCCACATTCCACTAGCTTTCCGAGGTC
>JBJSZR010000441.1:0-7976 GCA_046090385.1 Bacteroidota bacterium | reverse complement strand
CTCCGGAAGTTCCGGATCATTGATCATGTTCTCTACACGGTTCTGAAGAATGGAAATAGGAGTGAGCAGTTCGTGTGAAACATTCGTGATGAATTCCCTCTCCAGGCGGAATTCCTCCTGTATGCGGCTCATCATTTCGTTGATGGAGGCATCCAGTCGGGCGAATTCGGCCGTATTTGTTTTCACAGGATTCACATCGAAACCTGAAGGATGAGTGACGTTTCGAAGTTTCCTGTTAACAATCAGATTGAAAGGCCGGAGAAGAACTTGAGCAAAACCCAAATCGACAAGTATGGAGAAAAGCACGACCGCTAGCATCACTTTCAATGTGAAGGAACGTATGGACGATTTCAACGCTTCTGCCGAGGACAGGCCTTCGCCGATTTCGATCTTGTAGAGCTGGTTGTCGAACAGGAAAGCCTGACTCAATACCCGGTGTTTCAATGGTTCATTATCCACCGTCCGCTCTATATCATCGATATGGATGGCACCGAAATCATCCGGTTTGGATGACAGCGGTGAAATGCTGACGAACTCCTCTTTGAAAATATTATGTGAATCGAAGCTGCAGTCCTGATCAAGAGTGATCTCCTGAACACCGCCTCTTTCGATCATACGGATCATCTTCTCCTGTCGCGCCATCAATCGCTTGTCGAGATGATTGTAAACGATTTTCTCGATTAGCAACGGAATCACGAAGGCGAGCGCCGTGATGATCAAAGCCTTTGAAAAGGCATTGTAGAGGACAAGCTTGAATTGCAGATTGAGCTTCATCAGCAGTCGGTTCAGTTGAGGTTCAATCGGTATCCGATACCTCTTACAGTCTCGACGAAGTCGGCATTTCCGTAAGCTGCCAACTTCTTGCGAAGATTCTTGATGTGAACGTCGATATAATTCGATTCGTAATCCTCTTCCAAAATATCGCCCCAGATGTGCTCGGTGAGTTGTATGCGGGTGATGACACGGTTCTTATGAAGTGCCATGTAATGAAGGATATCGAATTCTTTTTTTGTAAGCGGAACCGAAGATCCGCCATATTGTACTGTACGGTTCTGTATGTCCATGGTGAAATCATGCAATTGGATCACATTGTTGCGCAATCCGTGCTTCCTGCGAAGTATCGCTTGCATGCGCGCCTGCAGCTCGAGCAAAGAAAACGGTTTTGCCAAATAGTCATCGGCTCCCAGATCGAGTCCTGTGATCTTATCATCGACAGATCCACGGGCGGTGATTACAATCACAGCCGCATCTTTTCCTGATTCTTTGATTTCTTTAAGGAGATTGAATCCGTTAGCATCTGGCAGACCGACATCCATGAGAATGAAGTCATAGGAATTGACATACAACTTTTCGGAGGCGCTTTTTCCGGTAAAGGCGACATCGCAATGGAATCCCTGTTTGGTCAGGAAGATCTCTATTTCATGCGAAAGCTGGCGTTCGTCTTCTACGATAAGTACGTTCATCGTTTTTTGATTTCAATTAGGTAGGGATGATAAAAGAATCCGGCAGGCTTCGTGTATTTCCTGCTCTGAAATGGTAAGTGGGGGAGCGATGCGTAAATGGTCTGGAGCAAAAAGGAACCAGTCTGCCACCAAACCGTTATCCATGCATTTGGCCAGACAAATTCGGTTCATTTCAAAACTCTCGAATTCGACAGCTAACAACAAACCGCGTCCATGCACGCCTTTTATTTGAGGATGGACTAACAGCTTCTTGAAGATTTCACCTTTTGCCATGGCTTTTTCAAAAAGCCGTTCACGCAGAATCACTTCCAGGGATGCATGGCCCGCAGCACAACAAACCGGATGTCCTCCGTAGGTAGTGATGTTGCCAAGTACCGGATTGTGAGTGAGGTCTTTCATGATGCTGCTGGAAGAAATGAATGCACCAAGCGGCATTCCGCCTCCGAATGCTTTTCCAAGTACCAAAATATCAGGAACGACACCGGTATGTTCGAAAGCGAACAGATTGCCCGTTCTTCCCATACCTGTCTGGATCTCATCGAATACAAGCAAGGCTCCTGTTTCATTACATCGGTTTCTGACAGCATGAAGATACTCAGGAGATGGTTGACGGCAGCCTGCCTCTGCCTGGATGACTTCCATGACAACACATGCGGTATGATTATCGATCAACCGAAGTTCGTCGTGGTTTCCGTATTCCAGATGAAGGATCCCTGGCAGTAGCGGACGAAAATTCCGTTGGAGTTCATCATCGCCGGTGATACTAAGAGCACCTTGGGTGCTTCCATGATAAGACCGCCTGAAACCGACCATATTGGTGCGGCCGGTATGACGCTTGGATAATTTCATGGCACCTTCAATGGCTTCAGCCCCTGAGTTGGTAAAAAAAACAGAAGATAGTTTGTCAGGCAACAATCCGGCGATTCGTGATGCGAATTCCACCTGTGGAGAAAGAACGAATTCTCCATAAACCATTACATGCAGATAACTGTCCACCTGATGATGAATCGCTTCGGTGACCTCCGGATGGCGATGTCCCAGATTGTTCACGGAAATACCGGAAATGAGGTCCAGATAACGACGACCATCGGCTCCTATCAGCCAACATCCTTCACCGCCGGTGAATTCGACTGCGGGAGGGAAGTCGCTGGTTTGAGCGACGTGCAACAGAAAGCGTTCACGGAGGGTTGATATGGCCATTTTGTTTTCACAAAAATAGGAAAACAGCAGGAGAGAGGTTGAACCAAATGGCCTGGCAATCGTTATTTTTATTGCATTAATCCACTATTTCATGCGGTATTCACAATTGATCCTACTTCTGCTCTTGTTTGTGTGTTTATATGCTGCAGCAGACAACAAAATGAACCTGCTTCTTCATCGTGCCGTTGAACAGGATGCAGCTCAAACAATCGATGTTCTGGTTCAAGGAGAAATATCATCCATCAGAAACTGGTCTGAGGAACACGGCGCTCTTTTCAAGAACAACAGTGGCGATATCGCATGGATCCGGCTGCAATCAGGTGCACTCCCTGCATTGCACGCCTGCAGTTTTGTGAGCAGAATCGAGGCGTTCCCCAGGAATTGTCGGCCAATGAATGACACCATGCGGACGCTTACGCGCACCGAACTCGTGCATGATGGTATCTGGTTGCCACAACCGTATAAAGGTTCCGGCATCATCATCGGGTACATCGATTCCGGAATCGATACCGATCATCCCGATTTCCAGGATAGCCTGGGTAATACTCGTGTGAAATGGCTTTGGGATATGACGCTACCCGTCGCATCCAACACCCCTCAGCCGTACGGATACGGTCAGGAATGGGACCAATCACAAATTGATGCCGGACAATCAGCTGCGCATACCGGACAACAGGAATACGGACATGGGACCTATGTGGCCGGGATAGGCTCTGGAAACGGCAGAGCAATCGGTCATCAGCAAGGTGTTGCTCCTGAATCGGATATCATCATCGTGAACTACGACTTCGCTGCCAACGATAATGTGCCGCGTGTCGCTCACGCTGTAGAGTACATTTTCAATAAAGCGTCGCAATTGGGCAAGCCGTGCGTCATCAATGCCTCTCTCGGCGATTATTACGGTTCGCATGACGGTCGCGATCTGGAGTCGATATATATCAGCAATCTGATCTCGCAGCAATCAGGTCGCGTAATGGTGGCAGCTGCAGGGAATATCGGTGTCACCTATCCTTTTCACATCGGTAAGACAGTACAAACCGGTGATACTTCCTTCACATGGTTTAAATTCAATCCGTCCATCGGTGCTGCGTATGCGCAGATATTCGCTGACTCCATCGACATGAGGAACATGCGTTTCAATGTATCAGTCGACAAGGTGACGCCGTACTGCGAGGCACGGGCGTCCTTGCCGTGGAGAAGTATTTTCAATGTTACCTCAGGTGTCGTCACCAATATCGTATCCGTGAATGGAAACCGGATCGGTATCGTTCAGATGTTGGGTACTAATCTGGGTGGTGTTTACTCCCTCGAAGTATATGTAGTTCCTGATTCGACCGATTATAATTGGAGGATGACGATGACAGGTAACGGTCATTACGACGGTTGGAATTTCGATTGGGTTTCACAGAGTCTGCCGAGCCCTGCTGTTTTTCCTCCTATTTCAAGATATGTTCTTCCGGACACTTTGCAATCAATCGTAAGCGGTTTCGCCTGTCTGGATAACGTCATCACTGTAGGAAATTACTACAATACCGACCGGCATGTGGATGTGAACGGGACCTTGCAGATTTCGCCTGCCGACAAACCACGTGATCTCGCGGAGAACAGCAGTCGAGGGCCTACTCGTGACGGAAGAATCAAGCCGGATATATGTGCTCCCGGTCATCATATTATTTCATCCGGCGTACTCAGCCTGATGCCAGCTATGATCGCTTCCCAGCCGTACAAAGTGGCTCTGGGAGGTCAGCACATCACCGGTGGCGGTACATCCGCCTCTGCACCGGTTGTTGCCGGGATTGCCGCACTTTTTCTTGAAAAAAATCCTGGAGCTGACTGGCAACAGGTCAAAGAGGCACTTACTCTTTGCGCGTATTCGGACGCTTACACCGCGCCGTGGGGAGCCTTGCCGAACAATGCGTGGGGTTATGGTAAAGCCGATGCCCTGTCCACCATGCTGTGCACAGTTACAGGCGTAAACGGAAATACTGAAAAACCGTCCGGAATGTTGTTATCACCCGTTCCGGCGGACCGTTTTCTGAACGTTGATGTCAGCGCCTACAAGTCTGATCGTGCTTTCCGTTACGAAGTGTTACAACTCGATGGCCGGATAATTCTCTCCGGCACATTGGCCAATGACGGAAGAATCGACCTTGGAGGACTTTCTGCAGGAACTTATGTTTTCAGAGCTATCAGCGTGAATCAACCTCCCTTGGTGAAAACCTTCGTAATAGGTCACTGATTCCAACCTTGCTGTTCGTACCTTTGGATCCGATGTCAGGAGTCCACTTTCCACCCGTTTCAGTCAGCCCGGTCAAGGAATTGCTTTCTACGGCCAAAAAAATCATAGTAACTACCCATCACCGTCCGGATGGTGATGCGATGGGATCTTCGTTGGGGATGGCTTCGTTCCTTCGTTCGATGGGTCATCATGTCACTGTCGTCACTCCGTCCGATTATCCCGATTTCCTGCATTGGCTTCCTGGTCACCAAGATGTTCTGGTGTATGATGAACAAAACGGTTCGATGATCGATACCATCCTACAGGCAGATATCCTTTTCTGCCTCGATTTCAATTGGCTGAACAGGACCGACACCATGGAGCCCGTGTTACGGAAATCGGCGGCGGTTAAAGTGCTGATCGACCATCATCTCGATCCCGAGGACTGTTATGACCATACGTTTTCCTATACGGATGCCTGTGCTACAGCAGAATTGGTTTATGAATTCATCGATGCAATGGGCGAACATGCACGGATCACTCCGGTGATAGCCGAATGCCTCTATTGCGGAATCATGACCGATACCAATTCATTCCGATACAGTTCAATGAGAGCATCCACGCATCGGATCATTGCGGGATTGATGGATGCGGGAGCGGTGAATTACCGGATCCATGAGCGGGTATACGATAACTCCTCGGAAAACAGACTCCGTTTACTCGGATATACATTAAAGGAAAAACTAACCGTATTGCCCGAATTCAATACTGCCTATATAGCCCTCACGGATGCTGAATTGCAGATGTTCAATTTCAAGGCAGGTGATACGGAAGGCGTGGTCAATTATGCACTGAGCATACAGGGCATCCGTTTTGCGGTGCTTTTCGTGGAACGGGACGGCATGGTGAAGATATCCTTCCGTTCAAAGGATGAGTTTTCGGCGAAGGACTTCGCATCCAATTACTTCGAAGGCGGCGGTCACAGGAATGCCTCCGGAGGCCGTTCGCTTGACACAATTCCAAAAACAATTTAACGATTTCTATCCGTGCTGCCTCACTATAAATCAAAACTCACTCAATAAGCATGTCTTCTGCCGGAAGCTTCGATTTGTTCATCAAATTCTCCTGCATCGGATTGCTTTTGTCAGCATCCCAATTATGTTCATGCCGCAACGGTATTGAAACCGATGATATTTCAAAAGTCGAAGTGGAACAGCGCCTTACTGAAGCAAACAAGGTGCTGGTTCAAAAAGAGCGGAAAGAAATCCAGGATTTCATCAGCCGTCATCATTTCAACATGGACAGTACGGGTACCGGACTCCGTTATTCCATTTACTTCAAAGGAAACGGTGAGACACCCAAACCGCACGACGCCGTTGTATTGGCTTACAAAGTCTGGTACCTCAGCGGCGAACAAGTGTACGATGTGAATGGATCCGACCCTGATACTGCGCGCCTTTCGGAAGGACAGCTTATCAACGGTATAGAGGAAGCACTTTATAAAATGCCGGAGGGGTCAAGAGCCCGTTTGGTGATACCTGCTCATCTTGCTTACGGCATGATAGGTGATGAAAAAAAAATTCCAGGAGCTACACCGCTCTATTATGACCTTCAATTACTACGCATCAATCCATGAAAAAACTAATTCTCTTTTACCTGTCTCTCACTTTTTTGTTTGCTTGTGAAAACAAGCCGAAGGAAAAATTCACCGAATCAGGTTTCCGTTTCTTGTTGCATACCGACTCATCAGGAGTCAAGCCGAAGAAGGGCGACTACGTCACCATGCAGTTGGTATGTCATACAGAAGACAGCGTATTGTTGGACACACGCAAAGCCGGCTCTCCGTATCGTTTGCATCTGACCGATTTCCCGTTCAAAGGCTGCTATGAAGAGGGTTTGTTGAATATAGGTGTCGGTGATAGCGCGACCTTTTACGTCTCTGCCGATTCTCTTTTCGAATACCTGTTCCGAAAGTCCGGAAACGATTCCATTGCGCAGGAGGCCACTTTGCTTAAGAAAGGCACTAATGTCATATATGATGTGAAGCTTATGCGTGTTCAGGATTATGTAGTCGCCGAACAAGAGATCCAGACTCAGTACTCCAAGATGGAGAAGCAGGAGAAAGCGGTTTTGGATGAGTTCATCAAGCGGAATAAGATCACTGCAAAAGCGGATTCGAACGGTTTGTACAAGGTGAGCGGAAAAAAGAAGGATCTGAAGGGACTGGTGGCAGACAGTGGCAAGGTGGTAGCTGTATTCTTTCGCGGTCGTCTGATGGACGGCTCTGTTTTCAATACGACAAAACCTGACGAGCCGTTCCAGTTCATGCTCGGAACGGGGGAAGTCATCAAGGGATGGGAATTGGGCTTGAAAGGATGCAAAGCGGGTGACAGCTTCTCACTGATCGTGCCTTCGAAACTGGCCTACGGTGAAGAAGGTCTGCTGAATGTGAAGACAGGGAAATTCATGGTGCCACCTTACTCTCCACTTATCTTCGATGTCGTGGTCGCGAAGGTCTATGTGCCTTCTCCGGTCGCGAAGAAATAGCCGGTGCTCCTAGCAGGAAAACGCACGGCTTTTTTCCGATTTCATTTTTCATTTTTTTCCAATCACTGATCGGCTGGCTTCTTATGCTCTCTTGTTTGGTGGATAGATCGCTTGCGATGCAAAGTGTTACTGCAGGCTCTACGAAAGTAAGGATGTCTTCGATGATGGAATCGTTACGATAAGGAGTTTCAATGAAAATCTGTGTTTCACCGGTCTTGATGGTCTCTTTGCTCAATACCTTCAGTTGATCGCGTCGCTCTGCTTTTTCCCTGGATAAATAACCATGAAATCGAAAGCGCTGTCCGTTGAGTCCACTCGCCATCAGACCGAGCAAGATGCTTGAAGGACCGACCAAAGGTACTGCGCGAATGTGTTTCAGGTGGGCCAGACGAACCAGTGGACTTCCGGGATCGGCGATGCCCGGACATCCGGCTTCTGACATCAATCCAACATCGTTGCCAGCGATGAGTGGCTTCAGGAGAGCATCGAACTCTTCATCCTTAGTATGTTCGTCAAGTACAAGAAATTCAAGATCGTTCTGAGGTACT